>NZ_JBWYIQ010000025.1:0-46735 GCF_056779795.1 Acinetobacter sp. ANC_7682
TAGATTTTTTCTTCCCTTGCAACCCCTTATTTCACTTATTTTCAACGGGTGTTGCTTTTTTCGTCTAAAAAGATGAAAAACATGAATTTTCACTCGTTTTTTAATCATTATTCATATTTATTTTCATCATTCATTTAAATTTTACGAATAATTTTCATTTTTATACACACTGGAGCTCATATATTTTGATGTTTTATTTTCTAAAATGTTTTTTTAGGCTACATTGAATAAAAATTAAGTTGAATTGCTCGCATGATGCGCTCCATTATTCTGATCTTTTCCTTTTTATGCGTTGCATATTTTGCTGTACAACGTTTTATTCATCCTCAATTAAATCACAATTCAACTTTAGATCGGCTTCAACACCCCATTGATCAACGCCTAAGATATCGTATTGGGTTTATTGACCCAAGATTTCAACTTGATACAGAGGCATTACGCCAAATAACTCAAGAGGCAGCGAATATCTGGGAAAATCAAACTCAACAAAAGTATTTCGTTTACGACCCCAATGCTCGTCTTACAATTAATCTCATTTTTGATGAACGTCAAAATGAATCCAATTATAGAAAGCATACGCTAAAGCAATTTGAAAATAGCAAATCATTAGCCGACCAAATGAGATTACAGCTAGAGCAAGAATCACAACAACTTGAATTTTTAAAACAGCAAATTGAACAGCAGCAACACAACTATAGTAATGATCTAGATCAACATAATAATTTCGTCCACCACATTAATGGCTTAAACACATCTATTACAGATTCACAACTTCAGCAGATCAATAACTCTAAGACACGGCTCACACAGCAGAAGCTTGGGATTGAAAGCAATATTGAACGATTTAACATCTTACGAACAGAACTCAACGATAAAGTTGAAAAATTCAACCAATCCCAACACCAACAACGTAAAGCTATTAATGAGTTTAACCAAGTTTTTCAAGCCAAAATGTTCCACAAAGGCGAGTTTAATGGTCGTGAAATCAATATTTATGAATTTCAATCTATAGATGAGCTTCGAATCACATTAGCTCACGAATTTGGCCATGCATTAGGTCTTCAGCATACTAATGACCCCAATGCCTTAATGTATCCAATTCTAGAAAAGCAGAATTTCTCCAATTTTAAATTGACTACTGCCGACCTCGAACTGCTAAAAAGTCGATAAAATCAGCGCCACAGCTCAATCCCATAATTAAATTACGGATTTAATTGAATAGTTTTGAATTCGTGTTAAGGTATTTTAAAATTAATCAGAGGAGAGAGACGTGAGTTATTATCATATTATTCTTGAGGTAAATGATCATATCAGCACGATCGAGGAAACTCGTGATATTGAAATATTTGATATTGTCGAGCTTCAACCTTATCTCTACTCAATTTTACTGCCATATTTCAATAAACAACTCATCGAACTCGATGATGAGAACATTAAATTCGAAGACGTCTTACATATTCAAATTAAGCAAACATTATTACCTATTCAAGATTTAATTGAAGAGGAACAACGCCAGCTTCCAAGCGATACAGATGTCACCATTACAGCTTATGAAATTTTTAACGATCGAGAATTAAGTCAAGATGTAACCTTAGTCATTTTTGACTTACTCGATGCTGTTAAAATCGATCGCTCTATTATTTAGAAACATCATCACAAAAAAAGGTCAACCTATGTTGACCTTTTTTAATCCGAGAACCTATTTATTGCATCATCAGCTGAGCCTGCTCATTTCTAAATGCACTCAATATCTGCTGTCCCGCTCGACCTGTAGGATTTAAGCCCAATCGGGTTTGCTCTTGACGAATTGCCTGTCGAGTTTTATCCCCAATTAAACCATCAATCGCACCAATATCGTAACCGCGCCGGATTAAATAGCGTTGAATTTCTCGGCGTTCTGCTCTTGATGTACCAGGATCATCAGTCGGCCAAGCTTTTGCAATTTTAGCTTTTCCTTGCAATCGATCTGATAAATGTGCGATTGCCAACGCATAACTTTCTGCTGCGTTATAACTATATATAGCATCAAAATTTTTAAATACTAGAAAGACCGGCCCAGCACTGCCAGCAGGCGCAAGCAACCCAGCTTGAGAAGATGCAGAAAGATTACCCTGAATTAAAGGGGAGCCATCCACTCTATTCAATCCTTGATTGACCCAATAAGACAATGCTTTCTTATTACGTCGCCCCTCACCTACAACTAACATTCCTGCAGGAATCTGCACTTCAAATCCCCAAGGTTGACCAGTTTGCCATCCTCTTTTCTTCAAAAAATTTGCTGTTGAAGCCAAAGCGTCTGGAATACTCGAGACTAGATCACGTCGTCCATCACCATCAAAATCTACAGCAAGCTCATCATAGGTTGAAGGCATAAACTGAGTATGACCAAAAGCCCCTGCCCACGATCCTCTCAATTGTTCTTCCCGAACATCACCACGCTGTAAAAGTTTCATGGTGGTAAAAAATTCACCTCTAAAATACGATTGACGGCGCCCCTCACAGCTTAAAGTTCCCAAAGCTTGAAGCAATGGATAGCGTCCAGAAATATCACCATAGTTACTCTCAACTCCCCAAACTGCAACCACCATTTCAGCTGGAATGCCATAAGCCACACTTACACGGTCAAGTGTTTCTCGATGCTGTCGAAGTTTCTGTTGCCCCAATTGAACACGTTCATCATCAACTAAACCTGACAAATAATCCCAAATTGGCGTCGAAAATTCAGGCTGATAATTTAAACGTTCAATCACAGAATAGTCAGGAGTTAAATTCTGCGTGTAACGATCATACGTCGCCGAGCTAACCCCTCTAGTGATCGCTTGTGATTTTAAATTCGAGATGCATTGCTGAAAATTAGGAGCGGATGACACAGTTGGCGTCATGGATGGCGAGGCTGTCACAGACTGACCATTAATAATCAACTCAGCATGAGTTTGAGACATCGCTAAAAAAAATGAACCTATCGTGAGTGCAAGCCGTTGCATAAGACCCTGTAATTCTAAAATGTTGGAATTATGTCTTTACCTTAACAGCTCACTCTAAAAATTAAAGCATCGAATCGTAAATTTAAATTCATACTTTCTACTTTTTTAAATTTATTTTGAAAATTTAAATTTAAAAACTTATCCACAACCTAGTTTTAAATTCATTTGTTATTGAATTTAAATTTAAACCGCCACACAACATTTAAATTCAAAAAACTTATCCACAGTCATCCAACACCACAAATCAACATAAATCATTGAAAATTATAAATATTAAAATAATTTAATTTACTCAATAGATAAGAATTTAGATACAAATCTTTAAATACATTTTTGAATTCAAACCTCAATAGTAACTTTGAATTCAAAATATCCTGCAAGCCTATTATTTTGAATTTAAACCCACTTTGAATTCAAAGTTAAGATGGCTCACATAAGCCATAATCAAACTTATACACAGTTCAAAATATGTATTCTAATCAGAACTAATAGTTTAATTATTATGCAATTTTTTTAAAATTTCATCCGACCAATGGCAAGTGATTTTTAAAGAGGCGCAATCATGCCTTAAACAAGATAAATAAAAAAGCGACCACTCGTGTGATCGCTTTTTTTATCAGCAACTTAAAATCTAGATGGTCATATCTTCACTTAATGCTAATGGGTTTGGTAAAATTTTCGACAATTGGCGACAGAGTGTAGTCAATTCTGAGCTATCGATTGGCATTAAGGTAATATGACCAATTTTACGACCTTCACGTTCTGACTTGTTATAAAGGTGCAAATGTGCACCCTCTAAAGCCAACACATCTTCAGTCTTTGGATGCTGACCAATAATGTTCACCAATACCGTTGGACGAATCATCTCAGTTGAACCCAAAGGTAAGCCTGCAACAGCACGGATATGGTTTTCAAACTGAGAGCACACAGCACCCTCAATCGACCAATGACCTGAGTTGTGTACACGTGGCGCCATCTCATTAGCATATAAGCCTTTGTCCGTCACAAATAGCTCAAGCGTCAGCACACCAACATAGTTCAAATGGTTAAGCAAGCGAGTGATGTAATCTTGTGCTACAGGTTGTAGATCTACACTGTTCGGTGCAGGGACAATCGAGTGCGATAAGATACCATTGTGATGGTGGTTCTCAGCCAATGGCCATGTTTTCACATCACCATTCTGACCACGTACTGCAATGATTGACACTTCACGCGAGAAAGTCACAAAACTTTCAGCAATCAATTCACCCGCAGGACCAAGTTCTGCCCATGCTTGATCAATTTGATCCGCTGTGCGTAAGACAAACTGACCTTTACCATCATAACCACCACGTGAAGTTTTTAGTACGATTGGAAGACCAAGTTCAGCAACTGCGTTTTGTAAACTCTCTAGTGATGTCACCGCTTTGTAAGGTGCTACTGGAATGTCCAACTCATCAAATAACGCTTTTTCAGACAAGCGATGCTGAGCAATCGCTAAAGCCTGACGCGGGGGATGCAGTTGCTTGGTTTCAGTTAATATGTCTACATCTGACAATGGCGTATTTTCAAATTCTAAAGAAAAGACTTCTGCACTATTAATGAAATCCTGTAAGCCATTTTTAGCTTGAGTTGAGATCACTGGACCCAAAGCAGCAGAAGGGCAGTCTGTACTTGCTTCAAAAAAAGTACATTGAATATTTAATGGAAGTGCCGCCTGCGCCATCATTCGACCCAATTGACCGCCACCAAAAATACCGATGGTTTTATCCATAAGATTTCTCTCGAATTAAGCTTGACCAGGAATATTTTTACTCGCAACTTTCTCAGTTTGCGCTAAACGAAAATCGGCTACATTCTTTGCAATATCTGGGCGAGTTAAACCTAAAATTTGTGCCGCCATAATCGCAGCATTGGTCGCACCTGCAGGACCAATTGCCAATGTACCGACAGCAATACCTGCTGGCATTTGTACAATGGAAAGCAATGAATCAACACCATTCAAGATCGAAGATTTAACCGGCACACCTAGAACAGGAAGATCAGTCTTCGCTGCGCACATACCCGGTAAATGCGCTGCACCACCAGCACCCGCAATAATCACTTGGATACCACGATCACGAGCTTGCTCAGCATATTCAAACAAACGATCTGGCGTACGGTGTGCTGACACAACTTCCGCTTCAAAAGGTACACCAAGCTGATTCAACATATTGGCAGTGTGTTCGAGTGTCGCCCAGTCTGACTGAGAGCCCATGATAATTCCAACGAGAGGAGTGTCTTGTGAAGCGGCCGCATTCATTGCAATGTTTCCAGAGATTAAAGTAAGAGAGATAAATCTCGACGAGAGCCAAGCTTTAATAAGAACTCACTATTATAGACTGAAAATGAATAGGTCTAAAGTTAAGCTGATAAAATAAGGATTAAAAATATATACTTGTTAATAGACATAAAAAAAGATTTTTATGATTGGTCATTGTTCTGCCTCATCCACCTTAAACATCTGGCTCATTCAAGATAAATTGAAATTGAATTTGGATTAAACTGAACTAAGCCATTCAAATTAAAAAATAAAAAGGAGAATATAGAATGTGGTTTAAACTGAAATTATGGTGGAATAACCCTGCAGAAAATTTATGGTTTACACCAGCACTTGGAGCTTTATTAGCGATTTTTTTCTCTTTATTTGCAACTGCAAGTCGTTATTTTATTCCATCACACGCGGTTCCAAATATCAGTATTGAAACACTAAGTAGCCTACTGGATATCATTGCTTCGAGTATGCTGGCGGTCACTACATTTTCACTTTCGATTATGGTCGCCGCATTTGCTTCAGCTTCATCGAGTGGTACGCCACGTGCTTATAAGCTGATGATGAATGATGATAATACTCGTCTCGCAATTACCAGTTTTATTTCCGCATTTATCTATGCCGTCATCGCAAAAATCGCTTTGGGTTTACAATATTATGGCGTTTCGGGTCGTTTTGTCTTATTTGTAAGTACCATTTTGGTTCTCATTTATTTGATTGTGACACTGATTCGTTGGGTACAAACATTGTCTCAGCTTGGCACATTAACCAATGCTATTTCTAAAATTGAAACAGCAGCATCTCAAGCTTTAAGTACATTCCGTACACACCCCAACTTTGGCGCTTCTGGACAAAAACCATTGGGCGAAAGCCAACTCAAAATACACCCAAAACAGACAGGTTATTTTACTCATTTTGATATTGAGTCCTTAAATCTTCTTGCTCAAACTCACAATGCACATATTCATCTTGCTTTTCTTCCTGGGAAATTTGTAGACCCATCACTGGTTCTGATTGAAGTCTTTGCAGAAAATCTAATAGATGATGAAGAATTAAAAAATTTAGAACAACAAATTCATGAATACGTAATTATCGAAACGAACCGTAGCTTTTTACAAGACCCAAGATTTGGTTTATTGGTCATGAGCGAGGTTGGACAAAAAGCGATGTCAGCTGCAATTAATGATGTGGGTTCAGCAATTAGTGCGATCAATGCCTTAACGCGGATTATTATTGATAGTCAGCCAGATCCAGAACAGAAAACTTTTAATTTCTCGAATATCAGTGTCGATATGTTTGATATTCGTGAGTTTATTAGCAGTAGCTTTGCACCGATGGCACGGGACTGTGTAAGTAATATCGAATTAAATCAAAGAATAATTAAATGCTTATCCATGATTGAAAAAAATGTATCTGAACCGGAACTACGGGAAGCTGCTCATGAAATGGCACATGAAATCTTGGCACGCTGCTTAAAACATTTTGATTTTGAACCTGATCGTCAAAGATTAGTTCGGGAATATGAAAATAACTTTAGTTAATCTTCATCCTTTTGAATCATGGTGTTCTAAATACAAAATAGACACAACCACATAAGCAAAGTGCAGCCCATACATAATCTAATTTGAAAGGCTGTTTAAACATGAAAATCATGAAAGGAACAAATACCAATAGCGTAACGACTTCCTGAGTGATTTTCATTTGTCCCACAGCCCAGCCATTTTGAGCCAGCATCTTGGTTGCAGGAATCATTAAGCTGTATTCGAATAATGCAATGATCCAACTAAATAGAATGGCTTGCCATAAAGGGGCATCATGCGGCAAAAATTTTAAATGACCATACCACGCCAAAGTCATAAAGCAATTTGCTAAAATCAGAAGCAATAAAGGTAAATAAATCATTTAAATCTCAAGTTAAATCGTCCGCGTTATTCTACGATTAAATCATTTCGTTTCATCATACTAGATTAAAAATATTCATATATTTTAGCTCATAAGTTTAAAAATTTATTTCTGCAAAATTTTACGGAATGCCTTCTAATAATCACTATCTTTTCACCAAGACCCTTGTTATCGTTGACAACAAATCAAATAACACATGACAACAGCACCAAAAAGATGTTTGTGTCGAAAAGAGTAGTGGAGTAAATCATCATGCATCTGCATATTTTGGGAATCTGTGGCACCTTTATGGGATCTTTAGCACTGTTAGCTCGAGACCTAGGGCACACAGTGACAGGCTCGGACCAAAATGTGTATCCACCTATGTCGACACAACTCGAAAATGCGGGTATTACCTTAATGCAAGGTTATGACCGTAGTCATTTGCAACCACACCCAGATTTAGTGATCGTTGGTAATGCCATGAAACGTGGAATTGATGCCGTTGAATACATGCTAAATCAGGGGTTACCCTATATCTCTGGACCACAGTTCCTTGCCGACCATGTGTTACAAGGTAAACATGTATTAGGGGTTGCTGGTACGCACGGAAAAACAACCACTACCACGATGTTAGCTTGGGTATTAGATCAAGCGGGCTTGGAACCGGGCTTTTTAATTGGTGGTGTACCACTTGGATTTAAAGAAAGTGCTCGTCTCGGCGGAGGTCAATATTTCTGTGTAGAAGCAGATGAATACGACTCTGCATTCTTTGATAAACGATCTAAATTTGTTCATTACCATCCAAAGACAGCTATTCTAAATAATCTTGAATTTGATCATGCAGATATCTTTGATGATCTCGCTGCCATTCAAAAACAATTTCATCATTTGGTTCGTACTATTCCAAGTGAAGGCTGTATCATCGCACCAATCACTGAATCAAATATTGATGAAGTTTTGGCACAAGGCTGTTGGACACCGATCGTCCGTACATCGCTTGAATCTAATGATCAAGCAACTATCTCTGCAAACCAACTTTCTGTAGATGGTACTCATTTCCAAGTCTTAAAAGACGGTGAAATAAAAGGTACAGTCCAATGGTCAATGACAGGTCAACACTCCGTTGCAAATGCTTTAGCAACCATTGCAGCTGCAGAGCATGTAGGTGTTTCCATTGAAACCGCATGCGAAGCATTATCCAATTTTGGTGGTGTAAAACGCCGTATGGAGCTCCTCGATACAATTCGAGGCATTGAAGTTTTTGATGATTTTGCTCATCATCCAACAGCAATTGACACAACACTGGATGGTGCTCGTAAGCGACTAGGCGAACGTAAACTGTGGGCGATTATTGAGCCTCGCTCAAATACGATGCGAATGGGAAGCCACAAAGATGGTTTAGCATATTCTGCTCGATTGGCAGATGAAGTGATTTGGTATCAACCGGAGGGTTTAGATTGGGATCTACAACCTGTTGTTGAAGCTGCTCCGAATAAAGCTGTGGTAGCGCGTACTTTAGAAGAGATCATTCGAAATGTCGTGAATGAAGCAGGCGAGGGGGATGCCGTTGTGATCATGTCAAATGGTGGATTTGGTGGTTTGCATCAAAAACTCATTCAAGCACTCAAAGCAAAAGAATAAATAAAAAAGCCCGCTCTGCGGGCTTTTTTATATTTAAGCGATAACGTCATGATATTCATTATGAAAACGCTTAAACATGACAACCACATAAGAGCAAGTTGGAACAATTTTTAATTTTTCTGTACGAGCAAATTCTACAAGTCGATCTAACAATAACTTTGCAGTTCCTTGTCCACGTAAACGATCATCGACCCAAGTATGATCAGCTATAATGATCTGTGGAGTTTGGTAACGATAGCTGATTTCTGCAATTCTTGATTGATCTGCGTCCGTGAGATAAAACTCACCGCCTTTCACACTATCGATATGTTCAAACTGCATATGACCGCTCACTGTATGATTTTATTTAAACAGAACATCATGGATTGCTTCATCTTTGTTGAAAACAGATTTAGCAAATGGACAAAGCGGTAGGATTTTAACATTCTTTTGACGAGCTAATTCCACCGCACGGTCAACAAGTTGACGTCCCACGTTTTGCCCTCTTAATGAATCATCAACCCAAGTATGATCAATAATAAATTTATCTTCACCTGCCCATGAATAAGTCATTTCAGCTAAATGATGGCCATCTTCACCAATAAAAAACTCACCTTTTGATCCATTTTCTTGATGTTTAATTTCTAACATTATCATTATCCTATCATTCGTTATTAAATATAGATTAGAACGACATATTTACATAACACTATGAAAAAATGGGACAAACTTGTCTATCAATTACAAATTCAAAACTTTAATTTATTTTAAAAAAAGAAATATTATAAAAAACAAAAATATATATTGTCAGTCATAATCATTAAATGTTATTTTTTTAATATATAAATGTATTATTATTGTTAAAACATTAATGAGTAAATGAAATGGATATCTATTTAATATCAATTGTAGTATTGATCATCATTGCAATAATCTTATTAATTTCAATTTTTAAAGACAAATTTAATAACCCATTTAAATAATTTGCACACAACTTATAAGTGTGTCATCCTTTGTGCACTCGAAATCAAATGAAACGATTTCAACGTAATTTATTATCAAATTTGAACAAGGGGAGTAGCCTCCTCCAACAGTACTTAAATACTGTGTCAGAATATCGTCATTACACTTTGAAAGAAGTCGGTATCTGAGCATCATTTCGATTATCTAAAATGCATAATCAAAATGGTGTAGGCAAGACCTTGATCATGTTGTTTCAGAATTATTATCTGGCAACTGGTCGAGGTTTTTTTATGCCAAAATCAATTGCCAGTATTGGAGATCACTATGGAAACCATAGGCAATATTTGGCTTTATGTCATTTTTTTTGGCATCGTCACGATTATGCTCTTAATTGACTTTCTAGGTTTTAAACAAAAAGAAGGTCAAGAAGTTAAAGTTAGAACTGCTGCTTATTGGAGTATTGCTTGGGTCACTGTCGCAACACTTTTTGGTGGTGGACTATGGCTATATCTAGAAAATACCGCTGGTGTAAACGTAGCCAATACAAAAGTTATGGAATATTTTGCTGGCTACTTACTGGAAAAGTCGCTTGCAATTGATAACGTCTTTGTGTGGCTAATGATTTTTGCTGCATTCGCTATACCTCCTGCACTTCAACGTCAATTACTCCTTTATGGTGTATTAGGCGCTATTATTCTCAGAACAATTTTTATTTTTATCGGTGCGTGGTTCGTTCAGGAATTTTCGTGGATCCTCTATATCTTCGGTGCTTTCCTTGTATACACTGGATTTAAATTCCTTAAAGGACAAGAGGATGATCCAAATATTGAAGATATGGCCATTCTGAAATGGCTACGTAAACACATGCGAATTACTCCACAGTTGGAAGGAAATAAGTTTTTCGTAAGGCAAAATGGCGCTCTATGGGCAACCCCATTATTTTTAGTGCTGATTTTAGTCGAGGCATCTGATGTTATTTTTGCAGTCGATTCTATTCCAGCGATTTTTGCGGTGACCACTGATCCTTTTATCGTCCTTACAGCTAACTTGATGGCTATCCTTGGTCTACGGGCTATGTTTTTCTTACTGTCTGGAGCTGCTTCAAAAATGCATTATTTGCCTTATGGACTTGGGGCTATTTTAATTTTTATCGGTTTCAAAATGCTTATGCTTGACGTATTCCATATGCCAATTTGGATTTCATTAAGTTTTATCGTTATTGTCCTTTCAATTACAGCATGGCTTTCAATCCGTTATAGTAAAAAACATCATCAAACGACCTTATAAGGTCAAACTTTGTTGGATTCAATAAAGCCTTCATCTGAAGGCTTTATTTATATCATTAGATGAGCAATCTAATTCACAATGCTTAACTCAGGCCATCGTTCCAAAAAACATTTTGACTTAACCCTATGTTCAAAGACTCCACGTGAAACCAAACGATTATTCCACCTTAATTTTAAAGTAAATAAATCTTCAAGCCCCAAAGGGGCGAGGATTTCAATATGATTATTCTCCATTAATTTGATAGCGATTGCGGTTGCCGTTTCTGGCCAAAAACTCATAGCATGATGTACTGAAGTATATGGATCAATTTGAGCACCTTCATCAGTTCTGTACCAATGATGTACCAGAGCTTGATTTGTAATGTCCCAATGAATATTAGGATATCTATGTTGAAGTGCACCCTTTAAATAATTTCGTCTCTCATCCATTTTTTCTGAAGGATCAAAATAAATGACATCAATTTCAGTTTCAAAAATAGAATAATTTTGATTATGTAAATAAGACCAGATCCAATTTCGAATCAAGCCCGCACTAAAATAGGCCGCACTATCAATCTGCCGTAAACAATGTAAAAGTTCATAAATATCTGCATTAGATCGTATTAAATGGCTTAACTTCTCATATAAGTCCATGGGTAAATTCACTTTATATATTTTGATTAGAATTTAATATTTCCACTCAGCTCTCCAATTTTAAATGTTAAGAGACGGTTGGCAAAGATCTTGCATCATCTCCAAAGAAAAAAGCTCAGTAAATTTAGCGCAGCTCTTCGGAGCTCTTTTTTTAGGAAATGACGATGAATATGATTCCCGCATTAAATCCACTCAGTGCACCTTGCCAATGTAGTTTCGACTTACAAGATTGGGAAATTCTCGCGCAATATTGGTATCCAGTGGCTCGTATTCAAGATATTTCAACCACACCACATCAGGTCACTTTACTTGATGTAAAAATGGCGATTTACCAAACTGACAATGGGGAAATTCGATTAGTGCGTGATATCTGCCCTCATCGTGGTGTACCTCTAAGTAAAGGATGGGTAGAGGGTGAAGAAATTATTTGCCGATATCACGGTCTAAGATTCGACCTTGCTGGGAAGTGTACGAAAATTCCTGCTCAACCTGATTTAACTAAGATATCTGACCGTTTTAGCTTAACCCAATTTCCAGTAATTTTGAGATATGGACTGGTCTGGACTAGCTTGCATGGACGTGATTTTCAACACAATAATATTCCTCAACTTGACACTTGGGATCATCCTGATCATCAGTCTATTTTGCCTCCGTACGTTGATATTGCAGGTTCAGCAGGTCGTCAACTTGAAGGATTCATTGATGTAGCTCACTTTGCATGGGTGCATCACGAAGCTTTTGCAGATCGAAACAACCCAGTTGTACCGAAATACCATACTGAGAGAACAAACTATGGTTTAAAAACAATTTATATTAGTGGTGTCAGTAATTACCCGCATGCTTTGAAACACTTAGAGCCAGAAGGTTTTGAGTGGAAAAGGACTTTTGATATTTACCCACCATTTTCAGCGATATTAACTGTAGATTTTCCAGACAATGGGATTTTAAAAATCTTGAATGCGTGTTGTCCTGTATCGGTCAATCAAACCAGATTATTTGTTCCTTTGACGCGTAATTTTGATCAGACTGGAGATTTACAAGCAGTCTATGATTTTAATGCCCAAATTTTTGCCGAAGACCAAGACATCGTAGAATCGCAAAAACCTGAAGAATTACCACTTGATTTAATGATGGAAGCGCATTTTGAGGCTGATCGATCTTCGACTACTTATCGTCGTATTCTCGCAGAGTGGGGGCTCAGCAAACGATATACAGTTTAATTAAGATAGATCAGTTACAATCAACCGAAAAAATTAAAAGTGTAGGTTTTAAATGTCTTCTGTAGTTGCATCGACGGCGATTCGCGGTCGCTTCCTAGATATTCAGAATACGGTTGCCCAAGCGCGTGAAATTCACGACCAAGTGCGTTACGTAGAAGATGGTTTATTGATTACTCAAGCGGGTAAAATTCAATGGTTTGGTCGTTGGGAAGATGGGCAACAACAGCTCCATCAGCTTGAATCCTCTATTCAAGTTGAGCATTACCCAGATCAACTGATTGTTCCTGGTTTTATCGATACGCATATTCACTTTCCTCAAACTGAAATGGTAGGTGCGTATGGCGAACAATTACTCGAATGGCTGAATACTTATACCTTTCCTACAGAAATCCAATTTCAAGACAAAGCTTATGCAGACCAAATTGCACACTTTTTTGTCAATGAGCTGCTGAAAAATGGCACAACGACTGCATTGGTTTTTTGTACAGTTCACAAAGAATCTGTTGATGCACTATTTGAAGCGGCAGAACAATACCAGATGCGCTTGATTGCAGGCAAAGTATTAATGGATCGTCATGCACCTGAAGCACTGACAGACACCGCTGAAACCGCTTATACAGATAGCAAAGAATTGATTGAGAAATGGCATGGTAAAGGTCGAAGCCTTTATGCCATTACGCCTCGCTTTGCGCCTACCTCTACACCAGAACAATTAAAAAGAGCAGGGCAGTTAAAAACTGAATATCCTGATGTATATATTCATACTCATTTGAGTGAAAACACCAATGAAATCGCTTGGGTGAAAGAGCTTTTTCCTGAGCAAAATGGCTATTTAGATGTGTATCACCACTATGGATTAACAGGCAATAAATCTGTTTTCGCTCACTGTGTTCATTTAGAAGAGCATGAATGGGATTGTATGCATCAAACAAACTCTGCAATCGCCTTCTGCCCGACTTCAAACCTCTTTCTAGGAAGTGGATTGTTTCCATTGAAAAAAACCTGGGATAAACAAGTCAAAGTCGGTCTTGGCACAGATATCGGTGCGGGGACTTCATTTAATCAGCTTCAGACGTTGAATGAAGCCTATAAAGTTCAACAACTCCAAGGCGACAAATTATCTGCATTTGAATCGCTTTATCATGCGACCCTAGGTGGAGCAAAAGCATTAGCGCTCGAGGATAAACTTGGTAACTTTAATATTGGAAAAGAAGCGGATTTTGTTGTATTAAATTTGAATGCCACTGCATTACAAACATTAAGACAACAACGCGCTAAAAATATTGAAGATGCACTTTTCGCATTGTTTACCATGGGTGATGATCGAAATATTGAGGCGACTTATATTTATGGACAAAAAGCATATCAACAATCAGCATCCTAATGCTCAGACTCAACCACAACACCCAATTAAAAAATATGTGTTGATTGGTGCTGTATTCTTAGTTTGTGCTGTCGTACTAAAACGCGATGCGCATTAATAAACCATTAGTTTACATTTCGTTTTTTTAAAAAGGGTGCAACATTCTGGGATATGTTTTAAAATCGAAGCATATTTCAGGTGTTGCAGGTCAACACCTTTTTTAATTTTAGAATTGTTGTTTTAGGTATCTACCCATGACCATTGACATGAAAGTGTTGATTTCCGCTGAAGAAATTCAAGCGAAAGTTAATGAACTTGGTAATCAAATTAATGCTCACTATGCAAATAGTGATCGAGAATTGGTTCTTGTAGGCTTACTTCGCGGTTCAGTGATTTTCATGGCAGACCTATGCCGCACAATTGAAAAACCACACGAACTCGACTTTATGACAGTTTCAAGTTACGGCAGTGGAACGACTTCTAGTCGTGATGTTAAAATTCTAAAAGACCTTGATGGTGAAATTCGTGGTAAAGATGTTCTTGTCGTAGAGGACATCATCGATTCAGGCAATACGCTGAGTAAAGTGGTAGAAATCCTTGAAACTCGTGAGCCAAACTCTATCAAACTTTGCACGCTGATCAGTAAGCCTTCTCGAAGAGAAATCGATTTGGAAGTAGAGTTTCTAGGATTTGAAGTTGAAGATAAATTTATCGTAGGTTATGGACTAGATTACGATCAAAAATACCGTCACATTCCATTCATTGGTGAAATCGGTCTGTAATTTTTTTTTAAGAAAGTGGCATATGCCACTTTTTTTATAAACAACAAAATAACAACAACATGTAGCGTGATTCTTCTTTTCAAACATCGATACATAATCAACTATATTTGAGCGACACAATAAAAATTCATGATAAAAAGGAGAACAAATATGTTTTCACTTATTGGAGCTATTCTTATCGGTTTTATAGCAGGTTTAATTGCTCGCGCAATTCATCCTGGTGACGATAAAGCAGGTTTCATTGTCACGACGTTATTAGGTATTGCTGGTTCATTACTTGCTACATATGGTGGACGCCTTCTTAATATTTATCCCGAAGGTTCATCGGCAGGTTTTATTGCTTCAGTCATAGGCGCAATTATCGTTCTGTTTATTTATAACCTCGTTACCAAAAAATCTTAATCAAAAAAAGCACCTTGTTAAGGTGCTTTTTCATTCCTATGACCTAGATTTTACAAGTTCAGCTCTTTCCAAATTTTTTCAATTTCTGAAGCTGGATAAGCGCCTGTTACCTTAAATCCATTTTCAAAAATAATTGCTGGCGTTCCTTGAACACCTAGACGACGTCCAAGTTCCAAATTTCGTTCAATAGGGTTTGAACAATCAGCTTGGGCTGTTGGTTGTTGATTCTTTTGTAAAAGGGCATTCCATGCAAACTCACGGTTTGCGGAGCACCAAACTTGTTTAGAGGGCTGGATCGATTGAGATTTAATTGGATACATAAACGTATAAATTGTCACATCTTTTAACTGGCTTAAATTATTTTCAAGCGTCTTACAATATGGGCAATTTGGGTCAGAAAAGATCGCGAGCTGACGCTTACCATTCCCCCTTACAGTCTTAATGGCATCTTGAAGTGGAAGTTGTTTAAAGTCGACTGAGTTATGTTTCAGCACCAAATCACGTGTTAAATTTTTTTGATCTTCGATACGAATCATTGATCCAAAGAATAAATGCTTAGCTTCTTCATCAATATAAATAATCTGATTGTCTAAAGATCCGCTATAGAGACCTTTCATATCAGTTTTTTGTAAATTTTGAATATTCAATTTTGGGTGCTGTGTTTTAATTTTCTGATGAAGCAATTCAATATTCGCAAAGCTTGTACTTGTAGACAGTGCAAGTAAAACACTGATTAAAATTTTTTTATACATAAGTTGAACATATGTTTGATGGATATTGTTGCTTATTCTAATCTTCTACTTTCTACAAAGATCAGTTTTTATGTAATTTTAAACTTCATAAATTGTTTCACGTGAAACCAAATATGACAGTTGAATTTTAACTGATTGAAGATAATTGACTCGTGCTTAACAGTCGACATAGACTAATGAATCATCGTATCCGCACTGCTGTTCTATAAGACAAATAATGAATGAAAATCAATCGTGGCGAGATTTTATTCTCGTAAGTATCGCACTCTGTATCGGCACTATTGGAACAGCGCTTGCTAGCCCACTTTATCCAATTTACCAAGAATTATGGCGGTTAAACCCAAGCGATATCACCTTTATTTTCGTTTCCTACATGATAGGATGCCTGACCACCTTACTGTTTTTGGGCAGAACCAGTAATACCATTGGTTATGTAAAAACTATGCAACTTGGGCTCATTTTTATCACCATTGGCTTGTTAATGTCTATCTTTGCGAGCGATGTCATGTCTCTCTCATGGGGAAGATTTATCATTGGTATCGCATCTGGATTGATGACAACATCTGCTCTTATTGGGCTTATTCAAACTGTTCCAACTTCCCATAAACAAATTGCACCACAATTAAGCTCAATCATTACTGCTGTTGGATTTGGTTTAGGTCCCTTATTTGGGGGATTTTTTGCTGAATTTTTTGCATATCCTTTGGTAATACCTTATGTACCCATTGTGATAGGTTCAATATTTTGCTTCTTTAGTCTATTTACACTTAAACCTATACCTTTTGATGTGCAAAAATTTAATTTTGCTCCCAAATTATTAACGCCACAATCACATGATCGCACTCAATTTTTTATTCTTAGTTTGACTGCATTTTCTGTTTTTGCAGGATTTAGTTTATACGCCTCATTATCTCCTTCTTTTGTAAAAGACATCTTGCCTTGGCACGGTCCACTGATTAGTGGCTCTGCCATTACTGTCATTTTACTGATTTCAGCTGCGACACAATTTTTTTTAAGATCAATCAAACCGCAATCTAGCCTATTACTCGGTATCATGACTTGCTTCATGAGTGTGATCGCTTTATTCCTCTGTATGGAGTTTAAAATCAGCTGGTTATTCTTCCTAAGCGATGGTCTATTTGGGATTGGGCATGGTTTAGCTTTACTTGGGGCTTTCGGTCTTATTCATCACATGACCACACCTCACAATCGAGCCGCCGTCATGTCTACTTATCTCTTTATCGGCTATCTCGGAACGATTCTACCCATCCTAGCAGTAGGATATTTAGCTGACCATTTTGGGCTTACAAATGCAGTGATTTGGTTCTGTATTGCGATTTCAATCTTACTGATTGTTTTATTCATAAAGCAGATGAGGGTTAAGTCAAGCAAGTTACCTTTAGCCAATTAACAAAAAAGCCCATTACTGGGCTTTTTAAACCACAGATAAAAACTCGTTTACTTCCCGATACAGAAAGAGCCAAAGATTTTTCCGAGTAAATCATCCGCACTAAAATCACCAGTAATTTCACCTAATGCATTCTGTGCGAGACGTAACGATTCTGCGACGAGCTCTCCAGCATGGTAAACAACAAGTTGTTCACGAGCTTCCGCAAGATAAGATTGAGTGCGCTTCATTGCGTCTAGGTGGCGTGTTCTTGCAATAAAGGTATCTTCTTCAGGCTGAAAGCCTGCATGTGCTGTAATCGCATCTACAAGCGATTGAACACCCATTTCTTGCTTGGCTGAGACCGTAATGTGTCTAAAGCCTTGGAGATCAGCAACTTTAGCTTCACGATCTACTAAATCACATTTGTTAGCGATTAAAATTAAGCGTTTAGGATCGATATAATTAGCAAAGTAGGTATCTGCCAAATGCATCGGATCTTCACCTTGACTCAAATCGTAAACCAAGAGTAGGAGATCAGCATTTTCTATTTCTTTAATTGCTCGACGAATGCCTTCTTTCTCAACAATATCTCCCGTTTCACGCAGACCTGCGGTATCCGTCAGGGTAATTGGCAAACCATTTAGGCTTATTTTCTCATGTAGTACATCACGCGTTGTACCTGCTATGTCCGTTACAATCGCGCGTTCAACACCAGCCAATGCATTCAATAAACTCGATTTACCTGCATTGGGTTTCCCTGCAATCACCACTTGTAAACCTTCACGCAGAAGTTGACCTTGGCGTGCTGATTGTTGTACTGCACCCACTGATGCTTGCACATCTTCCAATAACGCTAAAATTTTTCCATCTGCAAGAAAATCAATTTCCTCTTCAGGAAAATCAATCGCCGCCTCAACATGTAATCGTAAGTGAATGAGTTTTTCTAATACTGTATTTACTTTGGCCGAAAATGCGCCTTGCAATGAACGTACTGCAGAACGAGCAGCTGCTTGTGAAGTAGCATCAATTAAATCAGCAATTGCTTCGGCTTGGACTAAATCCATTTTTCCATTTTCAAAAGCGCGCATTGAAAACTCACCCGCTTTTGCTGCAATTGCACCTAGCTCTAACAGTCGGCCCAATAATGTATTTTGAATCACTGGTCCACCATGACCTTGTAACTCAACTACATCTTCACCCGTAAAAGAATTCGGATTTGGAAAACAAATGACCAACCCTTCATCCATGACTTGCCCATTCGCATCAAGGAATTGACGAAATGCAGCATAACGAGCAGGTCCGAGTGCCTTACCAGTTAAAGCCTCTGCTATGGCATATGCCTTAGGACCAGACAGTCGAATTATACCTACACCTCCACGACCTGGCGGTGTTGCAATCGCAGCAATAGTGGTTTGATGTTGTAGGTTCGTCATTGAATTGATCTCAAAGCTAGGCAAAAAAAATCCGCCTAAGGATATCACCTTAAGCGGATCGATTCAGCTACTAACAAAACTTAGTTCGTAGATGCTGTATCTTCTTTTGCTAAGCGAGCTTTCTCAACACTCTTATTAATCAGACCTTGCTGAAGAATCGTGATCAAGTTGTTGACAATCCAGTAAAGCACAAGTCCAGCAGGGAAGAACAATAAGAATACCGTGAAAATAATCGGCATAAACTTAAAGACTTTTGCTTGCATTGGATCTGTCGGCTGTGGGTTCAACATTTGTTGAACATACATCGTCACACCCATCAACAATGGTAGGATAAACCATGGGTCCATTGCAGATAAATCTTGAATCCAACCTAACCAAGGAGCGTGGCGTAACTCAACAGACTCCATGAGCACCCAATACAAAGCCAAGAAAATTGGCATTTGAAGAAGTAAAGGTAAACAACCAGATAATGGATTGACTTGTTCACGCTTATAAAGTGCCATCATTTCTTGTGAGAAACGCATACGGTCTTCGCCGAACTCTTCTTTCATGCGTTGCATTTCTGGTGCAATCACACGCATTTTTGCCATAGAGCGATAGCTCTTAGATGAAAGAGGCCAAAGAATAAGTTTCACAAGAATTGTCAATAGAATAATTGACCAACCCCAGTTTCCAACAATGCCATGGAAGAATTGCAAACCTAAGAATAGCAATTTCGCAATTGGCCATAACCAACCATAATCAACCGTTTGATTTAAACCAGTTGCCAAGTCTTTTAATTCAGATTGAATTTTTGGACCTGAGTAGAATGTTGCATCAACAGTCATTGTTTTGCCAGCTGGTACATTAATGGTAGGCGAAGTAAAGCCAATGATATTCATACCATCAGCAGATTTACGTGACTCCATTTTTGCAGAATACGGCTGGTTACCGAAGTTACCAGGCACCCAAGCACTTACAAAGTAATGCTGAACCATTGCAACCCAACCACCTTGAGCCTCAACACTTAACTTTTCTTCATTAAAATTATCAAATTTTAATTTGTTATAGTGCTCATCAGGTGTACCCCAAGCACCACCTAAATAAGTGCCCAGCGTAAAGATTCCTTGATCAGTTTTACCTGGATCTTCAGAGTTGTCACGTTTGATCTGACCAAACATTTGACCTTGCCAGTTTTGCTGACTACGGTTAATCACTTGATAACTTACGTTAACTGGATATGCACCTTCTTGGAAAGTGAACGTTTTGATGATTTCAACACCATCAGCCGTTTTTAATACCATTGGTACTTTTAACACTTTCTCAGCTTCACCATCTTTATTGGTGGTTGCTTGAGCATCAGCTAAAGTATAAGTCGACTTTTCAAACTCAAATGTTGGACGTCCACTACGGCTACTGTCAGGTCCATTTAAACCAATTAAACCTGATTGAGCGACATAAGTACGTTTCTCATCATTTTCAAGCATAACGAACGGTTGTTCACTATTTTTACTTTTATCATGATTGAGTAGTTCAACACGGACAATGTCCCCACCTTTAGGGTTAATCCAAAGATGATATAAATCAGTTTGAACAGCAACTAATTGTTGATTTGCTGTTGCAGGTGTAGTTGTGTCTTGTTGTTCAGCTGCAATATTTGCTTGCGGTATATCAGTTAAACCCGCTGTCGTTTGGCTCGTTGGCAGATCAGCAGAAACATCTTGGGCAACGACGGCAGCAGGTGCTGTCGCAGCAGTTGTTTCAGTTTGACCATAGTCTTTTTGCCAAGCAAGAATAAGCAAATATGCGGTGACAAACATGGCCCCGAGAATTGCAAACCTGGCCCATTGTTGCATATCGATTACCCCAATTGGTTAGAGTGATTTTTGGTTCAATAAACGCTCACGCAAGGGTACAGTAACGTGAGTCATTTGAGAATCTATTTGCTGAAATGAAATAAAACGAATTGCTTTTTTGGGAACAGGATCATATCCACTTCCACCCCACGGATGGCAACGACAAATCCGTCGCGTTGCATACCAGACACCTTTAATCGGGCCATGTATATGAATAGCTTCTAACGAGTATTGAGAACAAGTTGGGAAATAACGGCAACGAGGTCCAAGGAGCGGACTAATCGCAATTTGATAGAAACGAATCAACCAATGCAATATACGGACCATTGGCCACCTCTAACTTTGAGGAGAGGGAACTGATATTTTATGATGTTTTTTTACAAGACGCTGTAGCTTCTGCCATGCAAATTGTAATTGCTTATGCAATTCAGCATTCGGAATTGACTCAATACCTACCTTAGGCATGACCACAATATCCAATAAATCTATATCTTGCTGATTTAAGCGAAAACTTTCGCGAGCAATACGTTTTATTCGATTTCTTTCATGTGCACGGCGCACTTTCTTTTTAGCAACAACAATACCTAAACGGCTTTTAGGCTGTTTAGTCGGTGTAGCTAAAAATAAGAAATGGGGTTGATGCACTTTAAAAAGCGCACCATCAAATACACCTTTGTAATCTGCAGCACAGCGGATTCTCACCTCTGGACTGAAACTATAAAGTGTCATAACACCCAAATCGTCGATAAACTAAACTGGTATTAAACAGTTAAGCTGTGACGACCTTTTGCACGACGACGAGCTAATACTTGACGGCCAGCTTTAGTCGCCATACGAGCACGGAAACCATGAACGCGTTTACGCTTTAATTCAGATGGTTGGAAAGTACGTTTCATATCGAAACTCCAAAGTTGGTGTTCTATAAAGGTTCGCGATTGTATTGTGCATTGTTTGTTCTGTCAATATTAAACAGTATTGTGTAACACTTTTGATGAAAGTTGCTTGACTCTGAGAAAGATACAAATTTGTTAAACAATCTATTTATACACAAAATAAATATATGTTTTTATTATAGTATTTAAGTTAACCACAGAAATATCCATAAACTTATACACAAGATGAAATTCAATTATGGCTGATTTTTAAATTTGAATTTAAATTTAAACACAAGGAATGATTATCCACAGAAAACAGAATCTTATTAAATAAATTCAAATTTATAAATTTAAATTTATTACTATTAGGGTTGTAATTTTCTATGGATAAGGCATTATTTTTTTTAAAATATATATACTTAGGTTGTTGATAACTATGTTTCCATATTTTTTATAGATTGTGGATAAGTTATTGTTTTTATTTATCCACAGTTTGTGGAAAACCTTATCCACACCCTGTTTTAAATTTAAATTTAGACTTTTAAATTTGATTATTTGTGGTTAAAGTTCAAAATTACTCATGACATATGTGGATAACTTGGGTATGATTGCCTCCCCAATCTCATGGGGTTGTTTTTAAATTTAAATGGAATGAGGGGTTTCACATGCTGTGGACAGACTGCTTAAATCGCTTGCGACAAGAGCTCTCAGATAATGTCTTTGCAATGTGGATACGTCCATTGGTTGCCGAAGAGGTAGATGGTGTTTTAAAGCTTTATGCACCTAATCCTTACTGGACACGCTATATTCAAGAACATCATTTAGAATTAATTAGCATTCTTGCAGAACAAATGTCTGAAGGACGTGTTTGTAAAGTTGAAATTTTAGTCGACTCACGACCAGGCGCGATTTTATCTGCTTCAGAGCAACCAGCGACAACAACTGCAGCGCTTGAGTCTTCAGCAGCAGCACCTGTAGTCAGAGCAAAAAAAGAAAGCAATGAGCAGCAAAATGCAAAAACATCAAAAAAACGATTATTAAATCCTCTGTTTAATTTTGCATTGTTCGTCGAAGGGCGTTCAAATCAGATGGCGGCAGAAACCTGCCGTAAAGTGTTAACTCAGTTAGGCGAACCTCAACATAACCCGTTATTTTTATACGGTCCGACCGGTTTAGGTAAAACACATTTGATGCAAGCAGTGGGTAATGCTTTATTACAAGCTAAACCAAATGCTCGTGTGATGTACATGACTGCTGAAAGTTTTGTTCAGGATTTTGTGAGCTCACTTAAACAAGGTAAAGTCGAAGAATTTAAAAAGAATTGCCGTTCACTAGATCTACTTTTAGTTGATGATATCCATTTACTTGCAGGTAAAGAAGCCAGCTTGGTTGAGTTTTTTTACACGTTTAATGCCTTATTAGATGAATCTAAACAAATTATTTTAACCTCAGATCGCTATCCTAAAGAGTTGACCGAGTTAGATCCTCGTTTGGTATCTCGCTTTTCATGGGGATTATCGGTAGGGGTAGAACCGCCTGATATTGAAACTCGAATTGAGATTTTACTTAAAAAAGCAGAAAGTAATGGTATCGATTTGCCTCGTAACTGTGCGCTCTTTATTGCGCAGCAGGTTGTGGCAAACGTACGTGAACTTGAAGGTGCATTAAATAAAGTCGTCGCGATTTCTCGTTTTAAAGGGACACCAATCGACTTAGATGTGGTGCGTGAATCACTGAAAGATGTTCTTGCGATTCGTGCTCGTACCATTAGCACCGAAAATATTCAGCGTGTAGTCAGTGAATATTTTCGTATTCCATTGAAAGAGCTGGTTGGACCTAAACGAACTCGTATTTATGCTCGACCACGTCAGTTAGCAATGGGGCTTGCGCGTGAATTAACGGGCGACAGTTTTCCTGAAATTGGCATGGCATTTGGTGGTCGTGATCACAGTACAGTCATGCATGCCTGTGAAAAAGTGCAGAGTTTGTGTGCTGAAGATCCTATCTTTAATGAAGATTACAAAAATTTAATGCGCTTATTACAAAGCTAAATCTGTTTAAATTCTATTCTTGCAATGCGGCATATTCTGCCGCATAGTACATGATTAAAGTGTTTTAGTCTGTCGTCGATATACTGTTTTAGAGGAAATCCATCGTGCGTTTGAAGATCGCGAAAGAAAGCTTACTCAATGTTTTGTCTCATGTTGTAGGTGCTGTAGAACGTCGCCATACGTTAAATATTCTTTCAAACGTCAAAGTTCAGGTTACTCAAGATGCACTGACGATTACAGGTTCCGATCTTGAAGTTGAACTTGTTGCGAGTACAACGCTTGTAGAGGGAGCATGTTTACAAGCAGGTCAAACCACAGTACCCGCACGTAAATTGATGGATATCTGTAAATCTTTGCCGACAGCAGCACTTATTGATTTACAAATCACAGAAGACCAGCGTTGTATTTTGAAATCTGGTAATAGCCGCTTTGTATTAGGAACATTATCTGCTGAGGATTACCCTTTATTAACGACTGAAAATAGCCAAGGGACTCAAGTTCAGGTGACTGAACGTGAACTAAAACGATTATTTGAAAAAACCTCTTTTGCGATGGCTGTTCAGGATGTCCGTTTTTATCTTACAGGCACTTTACTGGAAATTGATGAAAATCAGCTTCGTGCAGTGACGACAGATGGACATCGTCTTGCTCTTTGTGAAACATTGGCCAGTTCGAATGCTTCGCAGTTAGTGCAAGCAATTGTGCCTCGTAAAGCGGTCGGTGAATTACAGCGTCTATTGAGTATCGAAGATAATCAACTCTCGTTGTTAATTGGTCGTGAACTGCTGAATGTTACTTTGACAATTCCAAGCCGTGATAAAGAGCAGGGTGATATTACTGTTCGTATTACTACAAAATTAATTGATGGTAAATTCCCTGATTATCGACGTGTTATTCCTCGTGGCGGTGATAAAACAGTTACGATTGCACATGATATTTTCAAACAATCATTACAGCGAGTTGCTATTCTGAGTAATGAAAAATTACGTGGTGTATTTTTAAACTTTAATCCAGATTCACTGCAACTTCGTGCCAATAACCCTGAGCAAGATGAGGCAGTTGAAGATCTTGCGATTCAATACAATAATGCACCTATGGAAATGTCATTCAACGCACAATACATTTTGGATGTATTGAATGTGTTGGATGGTGATGATGTATTAATGACAATGACTGAGGCAAACCAATCTGTATTGGTTCAAGATCCTGCTCATCAAGATCAAACTTATGTCGTCATGCCGATGCGTGTTTAATGTTGTTTTTGATTTAGTTTAATCTGGTCATGTTTATTACGCGTTTAAATATCCAGCGTGTGAGAAATTTAAAAGCGGTTGCACTCCAAGAGTTGCAACCGTTTAATGTTTTTTATGGACAAAATGGTTCAGGAAAAACGTCTATATTAGAAGCAATTCACTTATTGGCCACTGGTCGATCTTTTCGTACACATATTCCTAAACATTACATTCAAAATCAAATGCAAGATGCGATTGTATTTGCACAGTCTGCTACTGAAAAGATAGGTATGCAAAAGCTCATTACGGGTGAGCAAAACATCAAAGTGAATGGGGATAGTATTGCTACACAGGGACAGCTAGCCAAAATTTTACCATTACAGCTTATTGACCCTCTGAGTACAGATATTATTGATCACGGAGCTAAACCAAGACGACAATTGCTTGATTGGTTAATGTTTCACGTGGAACCAGATTTTTATTATGCATGGCAATTTTATTCTAGAGCTTTAAAACAACGAAACAGCTTATTAAAATCAAAACGTAATCTGACGCTGCAAGATTTAGAAGCATGGAACAAAATGCTTAGTGAGTACGGTGAAATATTACATTTACAACGTCAGGCTATTGTTGAACAGTGGCAGATATTTTTTCAGCAAGATCTTAAAACGCTATTACCAGATATCGAGATCCATATGGAGTATGCAGCAGGCTTTCATGTGGAACATGGCTTGGCTGAAGACTTGATTTTGTATCATCAAAAAGACTGCGAAAGACGCTATACAGAATATGGTCCACACCGTGCAGATTTAAAGTTAAAAACCCCAACAGGAGATGCAGATGCCGTACTGTCACGGGGGCAAAAAAAATTATTAATCATGGCTTTAAAATTGTCACAGATCGCAATGTTGCATGCGTCTAATAAGGAAACTGTGGTATTATTAGATGATGTGACAGCAGAATTAGATATAACCGCACAACAACGTTTAATTGAGCGATTGAGCCAACTTGGTAGTCAAGTTTTCATTACCACTTTAGACCATGAATCTGTACAAAAGCATTTGCATGATTTGTCTATTTCTTATCAATTATTCAATGTTGAAAACGGTACTGTTCAAGTTGTTGTGCAATAATTTTTTGAAGTTTTCTCCATCTTTGGATAGACCTTTTTTTCACTAGGGAGTAACCATGAGTTCAGAAGATCAAGCTGCTTCTCAAACAGAACAAACCATTGAAAAGGCTTATGATTCCTCTAGCATCAAGGTATTACGTGGTTTAGACGCAGTACGTAAGCGTCCAGGCATGTATATTGGTGATACGGATGATGGTACTGGTTTACACCATATGGTGTTTGAAGTGGTGGACAACTCGATTGATGAAGCCCTTGCTGGTCACTGTGATGAAATTCTGGTTACCATTCACGAAGACGAATCTGTTTCTGTCGCAGATAACGGTCGTGGTATTCCCACAGATATTCACCCTGAAGAAGGTGTATCTGCTGCTGAAGTCATCTTAACGATTCTTCATGCGGGTGGTAAGTTTGATGACAACAGCTATAAGGTTTCTGGTGGCTTACACGGTGTAGGTGTTTCAGTTGTAAACGCTTTGTCTAGTAAACTGGAACTCACTATTCATCGTGCTGGTAAAATTCATGAACAAGAATACCGCCATGGTGACCCTCAATACCCTTTAAAGGTGGTGGGCGATACAGATCGTTCGGGTACACGTGTACGTTTTTATCCAAGTGCTGAAACATTCAGTCAGACCATTTTCAATGTCGATATTTTAGCTCGTCGTTTACGTGAACTGTCATTTTTAAATGCGGGCGTTCGAATTGTTCTACGTGACGAACGTGTTGGTTTAGAACATGTATTTGATTATGAGGGTGGTTTATCAGAATTCGTTAAATACATTAACGAAGGAAAAACGCATCTTAACGATATTTTTCACTTTACCACGCAAGCTGATAATGGCATTGGTGTTGAAGTTGCATTGCAATGGAATGATACGTACCAAGAAAACGTACGTTGCTTTACCAATAACATTCCTCAAAAAGATGGTGGTACTCACTTAGCTGGTTTCCGAGCTGCTTTAACTCGTGGCCTAAATAACTACATGGAAAACGAAAACTTACTCAAAAAAGAGAAGGTTGCGGTTTCTGGTGATGATGCACGTGAAGGTTTAACAGCAATTGTTTCAGTGAAAGTTCCTGATCCAAAATTCTCTTCTCAAACCAAAGAAAAATTGGTATCGAGCGAGGTTAAACCTGCTGTTGAACAAGCAATGAATAAAGCTTTTTCAGAATATCTTCTTGAAAATCCAGCTGCAGCTAAATCAATTGCGGGTAAAATTATTGATGCAGCACGTGCACGCGATGCGGCGCGTAAAGCACGTGAAATGACTCGTCGTAAGAGTGCGCTTGATATAGCAGGTCTTCCTGGTAAATTGGCGGACTGCCAAGAAAAAGATCCAGCTTTATCTGAACTATATCTTGTCGAGGGTGATTCAGCAGGTGGTTCAGCGAAACAAGGTCGTAACCGTAAAATGCAAGCGATTTTACCGCTCAAAGGTAAAATCTTAAACGTGGAACGTGCTCGTTTTGACAAGATGATTTCTTCTGCTGAAGTCGGAACACTGATTACAGCATTAGGTTGTGGTATCGGTCGTGAAGAATATAATCCAGACAAATTACGTTACCACAAAATTATTATTATGACCGATGCGGACGTGGATGGTTCACATATTCGTACGTTGTTATTAACGTTCTTCTTCCGTCAAATGCCGGAATTAGTGGAACGTGGTCATATTTATATTGCTCAGCCACCACTTTATAAATTAAAGAAAGGTAAGCAAGAGCAGTATATTAAAGATAATGATGCGCTTGAAACATATTTAATTTCGAATGCAATTGATGAGTTGGCATTACATATCAGTGCTGACGCACCTGCGATTCGTGGTGAAGCGCTTGCAAAAGTCATTGCTGATTATCAGACATCACAAAAAAGCTTACAGCGATTAACGATTCGTTATCCTGCAACTTTGTTAGATGCTTTACTTGGTTTAGATGCTTTTAAATTAGATCAAAATCAAGATGAAGCTTATGTGACGTCTTGGGCAGAGCAATTGCGTCAAGCAATTGAAACACAACAGCCAAGCTTAAGACCTGAATTCACGCTCGAAGCATTCGAAAAAGAACTCGCAGATGGTTCACGTGAAACACATTACTGGCCACGTTTAACAGTGTATGTACACAACCTTCCTCATCACTATTTATTAGATGCTGGTTTATTAGGTTCAGGTGAATATAAACGTTTACTTCAAAACTCAAAGAGTTGGTTTACGTTACTTGAAGACGGGGCTTATTTGCAAAAAGGTGAGCGTAAAGTCAATGTTGCTAACTTCCATCAAGTATGGCAACAAGTATTGGCAGATTCACGCCGTGGCATGATGATCCAACGCTATAAAGGCTTGGGCGAGATGAATGCAGAGCAGCTTTGGGAGACCACGATGGATCCTGAAAATCGTAATATGCTTCAAGTGACGATTGATGATGCAATTGAAGCAGATCGCATGTTCTCTTGTCTCATGGGTGATGATGTTGAACCACGTCGTGCATTTATTGAAGAGAATGCATTGAATGCAGATATTGATGCTTAATGCTATAAGTTAAAAAAAGCACTCTTAGGAGTGCTTTTTTTGTATTAATCTAAAATCTTAAGTCATTTTTTTGGAATTAATTTCAATAAAATGATGTGCTTTAAGTCACATATTCTATTTATTATATGAAATATAAAGATAATTAAATAAGCGTTTACGAAATTAATAAATAATTAAAATTATAAAATTCAATAGTTTATAATTGAATAATAAATAATAGAGCAATAGCTCTATTTTTTTAAATAGAGAGTGATTAAAATTTTTGTCATGGAAAAGAATCCATTTAAATGCTTAAAAGGAACTAAGAATGAAAAAAACAACTCTGGCTTTATTGGCGGCTTCAACCATGGGTATGGTTTCAACTGCTCAAGCAAAGGTTGATGTGTGTGTATTTGATTTACTCGGTAAGTCTGGTGAATCGTTCCAAATGGCTCAAGAATGGGCATTGGCAGCAAAGGGCTGGGGTGCAGATATCAATCTGATTCCACGTCAAGATGAGGCTGTAGCCGATAATGATTTTAAAGCAGGTAAGTGTGATGCTGTTTTCTTAACAGCGATGCGTTCTCGTCAATATAACAAGTTTGTGGGTTCGATTGACTCTTTAGGTGGCGCACCATCAAATGCAATTGCACAACGGGCGATTACTTTTGCTTTAGACAAACGTAATGCTGCAAAGATGGTCACAAATCTCGGCGGGAAAAAATATGAAGTTGCTGGTATTGCACCACTAGGCGCGGCATATATTTTCGTGCGTGATAAAAAAATTGATTCTATTGAAAAAGCCGCTGGTAAGAAATTCGCAGTATTAAGCTATGATCCAGCACAAAAAATTATGGTGCAACGTGTCGGTGCTCAAGCAGTAGGATCTGATGTTTCGAACTTTGTTGCGAAGTTCAATAATGGTCAGGTGGATATGGTGGGTGCACCAGCATATGCCTATAAGCCTCTTGAAATTTATAAAGGTTTAGGCAATACAGGGGCAATGTTTGATTTCCCTGTAGTACACATTACAGCAAACTTTGTGATGAAGCCTGAAAAATTCCCTGAAGGGTTTGGTCAAAAATCACGTGATTGGTTTGTTAAAAACTTGCCGAAAAGCTACGCAATGATCAAGCGTTTAGAGGGTGAAATTCCTGCTAAGTACAAAATGCAATTCTCAGCTGAAGAAAAGCTGAAATATCAAAAACTACTTCGTGATGGTCGTATGGATCTCACTAAACAAGGTATTTATGACAAAGAGATGATGTCTGTTCTTAAGAAAGCACGTTGCTCTGTCGATAAATCCAACTTCGAATGTTCACTTGGTGGTGAATAATTCTGATTTCTAAAGAAAAAATCCTAGACCTGGTCTAGGATTTTTTTTTATTCATTTTATGTCATTTTCGCCAATGCACATTTATAAGAAAAAAGTATGCTTTAATCACAATAAGTACTATTTAAATGATCTGTATCTAAAAACCATATACATACAGCATCTCAGGATCAGTATCTACACAATTGGATCGTGTAATCTCATTTTAGTTCAACACACTGACACTGAAGTTTAAGGTGTTTGATATGGGATATTCGAGACTATAAGAAAGAAGGAATAGGAAACAATAAAATGAATTTAACCAAAACATTATTGCTATCAGCAGGTTTAATGACTGCTGCAACGGCTTCACAAGCAAAGCAAGTCGTCTGCGTGTTTGATCTCGTCGGGAAAAACGGTGATGTCTATGCGTTAATGAAAGATTATCAACTTGCTGCTAAGCAGTGGGGAGCTGATATTGAGCTTAAAGTCGGACAAAATGAAGGCGTAATTGCTGAAGATTTCAAAGCAGGTAAATGTGACGGTGTCAGTATCACAGGGATGCGCGGTCGTCAGTTTAATAATTTCACTGGCTCTTTAGATGCTATTGGTGCGATTACTAATCTCAATTTAGCTGTCAAAGTTATGCAAGGTTTAGCAAGTCCAACCTTTGCAAAGCATATGAAAAATGGCAACTATGAAGTTGCAGGTGTGATTCCTGTCGGCGATGCTTATTTAATGGTGCGTGATCGTAGTATTAATACGGTTGCTAAAGCTGCGGGTAAAAAGATCGCCGTACTTGATTATGATCAGGCACAAAAAATTATGGTACAGCAAATTGGTGCGCAAGCAGAGAGTTCTGATGTCACTAATTTTGGTAGTAAATTCAATAATGGCCAAGTTGATATTATTGGTGCACCAGCAGCGGTATTCCGTCCTTTAGAACTTCATAAAGGGCTAGGAACGAAAGGTGCAATTGTGAATTATCCAATTCTTCAAGTGACCGGTAATATCATCATTCGTCATGATAAATTCCCTGAAGGTTTCGGACAGAAATCGCGTGATTGGGTGAAAACACAATTACCACGTGCGAATCAAATTTTAGGCAAAATGAAAGCGGATATTCCGGCTAAATATTGGATGAATGTTCCAGCTGGAGATAAACCTGGTTATCAAAAATTGATGCGTGAATCTCGTATTGCACTTACTAAACAAGGTGTTTACAACAAACAAATGATGAAACTACTTTGGCAGTTCCGTTGTAAGAATGAACCGACAAACTTCGAATGTAGCTTGCAGGATGAGAACTACAAATAAGTTCATAGGACGTTACATTTAAATCCGATAAATTTACTCTGAATAAACTTTAAAGTTCGAGTTATGACCATATATTGAGTATGTTATACTTGATATATGGTCTTTTAATTTCAAAGCCTATTTAATTTTTTGAGGAATCCATCATGACTGCCCAAGCACTTGAGCTGACTGACAATGCTGCGAATAAAGTTCGTCAACTTCGTGAGAGCGAAGGAAATCAAGATTTGATGTTACGTGTATATGTGACAGGTGGTGGTTGCTCTGGTTTTTCTTATGGATTCAATTTTGCTGAATCTCAAAATGAAGACGATGCTGAATTTGTGAATGGTGATGTGAAGATGCTTGTTGACTCACTGAGTTATCAATATCTCGTTGGTTCAGTTGTTGATTATGTCGAAGGTTTGGAAGGATCACGCTTTATCGTGCAAAATCCTAATGCGACAACGACATGTGGTTGTGGATCTTCATTCTCAATTTAATATGCAGCAAAAAAAAGCCCGCTAAGCGGGCTTTTTTTATGATAATTTTTGCTGTTCTTTCAGAATTAAATCAGTCAGCTCATGATAATTTTGAACTGGAATCCAATGATTCGCATCTAAATGAATTTCCGTATATGGACCTTCAACATAATTTTGATTGAACTGAACACCTTTAGCATCAATTGCAACGTCATCTTTGCCCCAAATAAATAAAGTGGGAACTTTGACTTTATTGAATAGCGTTTTATTAGAGCTAAAAGGTAAACCTCGATACCAATTGAGTGATGGGCTGAGCCGTTTTTCTATGATCATTTTTTGTTTAAAGTCATTTAATTGTTCAACTGTCATCCCAGAATTTTTTAATAAAGCCTCGCCAATTTGAGGTGTTTTATTAAAGAGCAACTCAGGTATCCATGGAAGCTGAAATAGTCCCATATAATAGGATTTAAAAAGTTGTGTACTGCTGTAAAAAGCCCGCATAAATGCTGCTTTGTGAGGGACGGAGATCGCGGTCAAATGTTTAATTTTATTAGGATAACGTAGAGCAACTTCCCAAGCAACGACTGCGCCCCAGTCGTGTCCTACGATATATGAAGGCTCTCCAATTAAGTCGAGTAAAACATTTACATCATCTGCTAAATGTTGAATGGCATAATCTGCGCGTTTTTTCGGTTGAGCCCTTAAGCTATATCCACGTTGGTTTAACGCATAGGTGCGAAAACCATGTTGGTTTAGTATTTCGGCACTATGCTTCCAAATTTTTGATGTTTCAGGAAAACCATGTAATAGCACAATTGGAGTGCCATCGATTGGACCGCTGTCTATTACATCAAAAATAAGATTACCTTTTTGAAACTCAGTGATTCGTTGTTGTTTTTCCATAATCAATACCCTCTTTCCTTTACATATCTTTATCAAATTTGGATGATAGGACTAGGGCTGAACGGGTCAGTTCTAGGTGAAAGAAGGTCGTTCATTGTCTGACAATATTATGGGTTGATTAAACGGTGTATTTGTATTGGGATTTGTTTTTTTAAGAACGTTAAGCAAAGTCTCAAAGCTAAGGTACGATAGCTTAAGCTCGGAGTAACCAAGTGGACATCTTCAGGGATTAGAGACCATTCAGGTAAAATATGAATCAACGTTGAGTTGACTAATTGATGGGCCACTTGGATTTCTGCAACGGCGGCAATACCTAAATGTGCTTCTACAGCAGCAAGTGCATGTTCGGATGGTGTCACCATCAAATGGGTATAAATTTTAAATTTTTTTATCGTACCGTTTTTGAAAAGTTTGATTTTGGACAGCTCGCGGTTATGTGAGATAAAATGATGATCACACAGTTGCTCTGGGTGTTCAGGAATGCCACAACGCATTTGATAGGTTGGACTGGCGCATAAAATTCTTCGAACTTGTCCAACCTTTTGAGCATGGAGTGTAGAGTCTGCTAAATCACCAAGTCTGATGGCTAAGTCATATCCTCCAGAAATCAAATCAACTTTAGTGTCATTCAAATCAATTTCAATATCAATGTGTGGATATTCAATTAAAAATTGAGAGATTAAAGGCAATACCACCAATTTTCCAAAAGTTCCCGAAGCAGCTATTCGAATTCGACCTTTGGGTTGTATTTCTAATTGTGTGAGATCATTCGTCAGAGATTCAATCTGATGAAATAGGGGGGAGATTTCTTTTAAGAAAATCTTCCCAGCATCAGTCAGTGAGCTTGAATTAGTATTTCGATTTAATAATCTAATATTTAAGGATTCTTCAAGTCTTGAAAGTCGATTGGATAACGTGGATTTAGCAATATCATAACGTCTTGCTGCCGCAGATAAACTTCCAGCATCTGCAATCAGTACGAACCAATATAGGTCATCGATTGAGTAGGGTAAGCTGTTCATAAAATCGAACACCACCTTTCATTTTTATTGTCTATTCACATCATTATAGAACCGCTAAGTTAAGTCAATCGATCAGATGTAGCAAATTGAGAACATAGCAATGACAATGAATTGTGATTTAGAAACCGGTACTTGTTCAGTAGCCGAATTGGAAAAAGGCCAAAATGCAGTGGTCAATGTAGCATCTGACCTCAGCCTGATTTATGTGGGTGACCCAATGTGCTCATGGTGTTGGGGAAGTTCAAATATCATTAAACAAGCGCGTGAATATGCAATTCAGCATGGTGTTGGCTTTCAAGTGATTAGCGGTGGTTTAAGACCTGGCGGAGGTGATGTTTGGACCGATACTTTCAAGAATTTTTTACGCACCGAATGGAAAAATATTCAGAGACTGACTCAACAACCTTTCACTGAAAAATTGTTAGAAAGAGTACATTTTAATTATGATACCGAGCCTTCAGCACGTGCTGTTTACGTTGCTCGACAACTTTGGCAAGACCATGATCATCACGATGAAAAACTTTTGGCATTTTTTTCAGCAATCCAATATAAATTTTATGTGGATGGTGAAGATCCGAACGAGCTTGAATATTATCGAAGTATATGTGAAACGTTTGAGCTGGATTTCGACGTATTCTCAACTTTGTTTGAATTACCTGAGACCCAAACAGCGACCTATGAAGAGTTCAAGCTTAACCGAAGTTGGGGCATAAAAGGGTTCCCAAGTTTTGTGATACGTCATGGAGACAATGTCAAAATCATAGGCTCTGGTCATGTGGCATTGGAAAAATTAACACAAGCTATTGATGACTTAATCAAAGATGCGCGTATATAAGGAAAAGTTGAGTGGCAATTATTCTACAAATTGATTTTCCCTATGATGGACCTTGGGGTCATGAAATGTTTGAAAGTTTCAAAACACTCGCGGATTCAATAGCAAATGAGAAAGGCTTGATTTGGAAAATTTGGACTGAAAATGAAGTATCCAAAGAAGCAGGTGGAATTTACTTATTTAAAAGCCAAGCAGATGCAGAGGACTATCTAAATATGCATCTTCAGCGTTTAAGGGAAAATGGCTTTACTGAATGTAGACATCGGATCTTTGCTGTTAACTCGGCACTTTCAAAATTGAATTTTGCACCTATTTAAGTTAATCGATGTATCAACTCAGGATAGTGGATACATCGATTCTTCATTTAAACCGCAGTGATCGTTCCTAAAACTCGATCTCCTTGAGCTCCTGTCACTTCAGGTAAATTACCAGCAAGTTGGTTTACAAATCGCATAGCCAACCACGCAAAAGCGGTCGCCTCCACCCAAGTCGGTGCTAATCCCAAATCTGCTGTGGTTTGAACACTCCACTCATGTTTACGTAAACGCCAACGTAATTGTTCTAATAATTGTGAGTTGTATGCACCACCTCCACAGACATAAACTTCACCTGTGTCCATAGGGGAACGATAAATGGCTTTTTTAATGGCACGTGTCGTGAGTTTCATCAGCGTTGCTTGAACATTTTCAGGCGTATCTTCAAGTTCATCGTATTCAACATCGCTACGCCAATCGGCAATTTGTTCATCTAACCATTCCAAGTTAAAGTCTTCACGACCGGTACTTTTTGGCGGCTCTTTCGAGAAAAAGTCATGTGATTGCAAACGATCAAGCAAAGCACGAATAGGCGTACCATAAGCAGCCCAATTGCCATTTTCATCATAAGGCTGCCCTGTGTAACGTTCACACCAAGTATCCATCAAAATATTGGCTGGTCCAGTATCAAAACCATATACGCCTTTAGGATCACCCGCAGGTAACATACTGACATTGGCAATTCCACCGAGATTTAAGATCACACGGTGTATCGTCGGATGCTGAAATAAGGCTTGATGGAATGCTGGCACTAGAGGTGCACCTTGACCACCAGCAGCCATATCACGGCGTCTAAAATCTGATACCACAGGAATTTGAGTGATTTCAGTAATAATGTTGGGATCACCAATTTGAAGGGTAAATCCATGTTCGGGACGATGACGAATCGTTTGACCATGAGATCCAATAGCTTTTATTTGAGTTCTATCGAGATTATTTTCTTGTATAAGTTGATTGATTCCATGACCGATCATCTGTGCTAAAGCGACATCAGCTTTACCTATGCGGTCAATTTCATTATCGTCTGGCAAAGTAAGTGCCATCAGTTCATCACGTAAATCTGGATCAAAGGCTAATGTCAGCGTTGCATGGATCTGTAATGGATCAAAAGAAGCGGCTACAAAATCGACGCCGTCCATACTCGTGCCAGTCATTACACCAATGTAGATTGTGGTCATGATTATTCTTAAGCCTGCATTGTGCTGAAAAAGTGTTAGTATATCGCACAAATTGAACAACAGATGTATTTGGGTTTAGTGATGTCAAATTTCCTGCCTGCTGAAGAACAACTTGCCCTCATTCAACGAGGCACACATGAAATTATTTCAGAAGAAGATCTTCTGAAGAAATTAAAATTGAATCGTCCTTTGAAAATTAAGGCGGGTTTTGATCCTACAGCACCAGACTTACACTTAGGTCATACGGTATTAATTAACAAGCTTAAAGTGTTCCAAGACTTAGGTCATGAAGTATTCTTCTTGATTGGTGATTACACTGCGATGATTGGTGACCCAACAGGTAAAAGTGCAACTCGTCCACCATTGTCACGTGAGCAAGTCTTAGAAAACGCGAAAACCTATCAGGAACAAGTGTTCAAAATTCTTGATCCAAATAAAACTAAGGTAGTGTTTAACTCAGAATGGTTTGCTCAAAAAACTGCTGCTGATCTGATCCAATTGGCTTCACAGCAAACGGTTGCACGTATGCTTGAACGTGATGACTTTACTAAACGCTATAACAACCAACAGCCGATTGCGATTCACGAGTTTTTGTATCCATTGGTGCAAGGCTATGACTCTATCGCGCTTGAGGCAGATGTTGAGTTAGGTGGTACAGATCAAACCTTTAACTTGCTGATGGGGCGTACTTTACAAGGTCGTTATAATCAAGAGCCACAAGTGTGTATCACTGTACCAATTCTTGAAGGTTTAGATGGCGTCAACAAAATGTCTAAATCTTTAGGTAACTACATTGGTGTATTTGATGCACCTGGTGCGATGTACCAAAAAGTACTTTCAATGCCAGACAGCTTAATTGAGCGATATTTCGAACTGCTGAGCTTCAAGTCAATGGAAGAGATCGAAGGCTTATTGAAAGAAATGGCTGAAGGTCGTAACCCTCAAGAAATTAAACGTATCTTAGCGCTCGAGTTAGTGGAGCGTTTCCATGGAAGCGAAGCTGCTGCGAATGCACATAAAGGTGCAGGGAATATCATCACAGAGGGTGAGCTTCCTGAAGGAACGCCAGAAGTGACGATTTCACGTGGTGAATTCGGTGGTGAAATGTTTATTGCTTCTATTGTTCGTGCAGCAGGTTTAACCAAAAATGCAGCGCAAGCAAAAGATGCTGTTTCACGTGGAGCCGTAAAAGTTGATTGGGAAGTGGTGGATGCATCATTCTCAATTAACGAAAACAAAACAGTGATTGTTCAAGCAGGTAAAAAGGCCATTGCTAAAGTAACTTTTACTGACTAAATCGTTAAGTTTTGAATGATTCAAAAGCCATCCTGAGTGATGGCTTTTTTATGTCAAGAATGAAATGAAGATGAAAGATGGATTAATTTTTGGTTGTTCTGGTTGAAATCCATTAAAATGCGCTATCCAATACTTATTTTTTTGAATATCTATGATTCAGTTAGACCAACTTACCATTCGCCGCGGCGGTCGCATTTTATTTGAAAAAGCGTCTATGCAACTTCACCCTGGTTGGAAGATTGGTTTAACAGGTGTCAATGGTGCAGGAAAATCGACGTTGTTTTCAGCATTACTTGGGGGCATGGAATCAGATGGTGGCTCATTGACACGACCATCGGTTTGGACAGTGGCGCATATGGCGCAAGAGATTAAAGCGCTGGATATGAAAGCGATTGATTTCGTTCTATCCGGTGATGAAGAGTATTGGGATATCCAACACAAACTTGAGCATCCTGACGGATTGTCTGATCAAGATTTGGCAAATTTATATGGTCGTTTTGATGAAATTAGTGGCTATTCAGCGCCGTCTAAAGCATCACAACTGATGGCTGGCCTAGGCTTCTTTGAACATCAGTCAGAACTTAGTGTAAAAAGTTTCTCTGGTGGATGGCGTATGCGTTTAAATCTTGCGCGTACTTTGATGAGTCGTTCAGATTTACTCTTACTTGATGAACCGACGAACCATTTAGATTTAGATGCTATTTTATGGTTAGAAGACTGGTTGAAAGCATATGAAGGCACATTGGTACTGATTTCGCATGACCGTGATTTCTTGGATGCCATTACCGACCATATTTTACATATCGAAAACCAAGAACTAACGCTTTATACCGGTAACTATTCAACCTTTGAACGTACCCGAAGTGAACGTTTAGCTCAGCAACAACAAGCCTATGAGAAACAGCTTGAGCTACGTGCACATCTGCAAAAATATATTGATCGTTTTAAAGCTAAGGCAACCAAAGCAAAACAGGCACAAAGCCGTATTAAACAGCTCGAACGAATGCAAGAGCTTTCTGCTGCGCATGTCGATACGCCTTTTACCTTTAGCTTCCGTGAACCCACCAAAATGAGTTCTCCGTTGTTGCAACTGGATAGTGCTGATATTGGTTATGGTGACAAACTGATTGTGACCAATGTGAAACTACAAATCACGCCAACCAGCCGTATTGGTTTATTGGGGATGAATGGAGCGGGTAAGTCCACATTAATTAAATCATTGGTGGGTGATTTACCTTTAATCCAAGGTCAACGTAAAGCATCTGAACTACTTAATATTGGTTATTTTGCCCAACATCAAATGGATGCATTAGATGGTAATGCGAGTCCAATGTTGCAGTTATCTCGTATTGCAGATAAAAAGATTAGTGAAGCCACTTTACGGGCATTCTTAGGGAGTTTTGGCTTCTCTGGTGAGCGTATGGATACGCCGTGTGAAAGCTTCTCAGGGGGTGAGCGTGCACGTTTAGCATTGGCTTTGATTGTCTGGCAGCGTCCAAATGTTTTAATTCTAGATGAACCGACCAACCATTTAGACTTGGATATGCGTCATGCATTAACTATGGCACTACAAGACTTTGAAGGGGCAGTGGTGCTGGTGTCACATGAACGTCAATTGATTGCAAGTGTCTGTGATGAATTACTCCTAGTGCATAACGGTAAATGTCGTGAGTTTGAAGGTGATCTGGTCGCTTATGCAGACTGGTTACGTCAAGCACGTGCAGAGTTGATGAAGCAAGGGCAGCAAGCACCTGAGCCAGTAAAATCTCAAGTGATCGATAAGCCTGTAGTTTCTAAAGTAGATAAAGAAGCACAGCGTAAAGAAGCTGCGCGTCGCCGTGAAATGAGCCGACCAATTCGTAAAAATATTGAAAAACTGGAAGCTGAGATTGCGAAAATCCAACCACGTCTAGGTCAGATTGAGGATGCTTTAGGAGATGCATCACTTTATGATGCGTCTCGGAAAGATGATCTTTTAAAATTGATGAATGAACAAACTGAGCTTAAAGGAAAATTAGCACAAGCAGAAGAAAAAATGCTTGAACTGATGATGGAACTTGAAGAGTTAGAAAGTTCGTTTGATGAGTAATTCGTGATAAAGAGCCCAATGTAGATTGGGCTTTTTTATTAAAATAGGCAGGTTATTTTGGTCATCGTCATAAAAACTGTCATTTTAATTTTTCTATTTTATTTGTGTTTTTAATTCAACTTGACCTCAAGCTAACTTGAGATTTGATCATAAGAAATCTAATAACAAAATTGGAAAAACGACAGTGCCATCATCAATCAATAAAACTTTTTTAATTCATGGCATCAGTTATGGTCTAGGAAAAGCGTTAGCTACTTTAGTTCCAAATGATGATGATTTAATCTATGGAATATCACGCTCACCCCCACAACTACCACGCCAGATTGAGCGGATTCAAACTGATTTAGCTTACCCTGTCCAAGCATGCAAGAAAATTAAAGACGTAATTGGAGATAAAGCATTAGATGTATTTATTTATAATGTAGGTGTTTGGGAGCAAGATGCTTTTACGCATGACTATGATTTTCCATCAATCTCAGCATTAGAAATTCAAACGATCATCAATACAAATATCACCAGTTGTATTTTATCTATACAGTCCATTTTGGAAAATTTAAAGAAATCAGATTATGCCAAAGTGATCCTCATTGGTTCAACATGGGGTTTAGACAATCACAATGGAAAAGAAATAGTGTTTTCAGCTACCAAATTTGCATTACGTGGAATTTCCCATGCCTTAAGAGAGTTGATACGAAAGGATCGAATAGGCGTTACGGTGTTAAATCTTGGATATTTAGCACCTGATTTTGATCTAGATACAACAATAGAATCTGTCCTAGAAGAAACAGATGAATCTTTAATTCCTGTGTCTGATGTAGTTGCTGCCGTTCATTTTGTGCTTAATACGTCTAGAGCATCTTGTGTGAAAGAAATTATGATGCCTGCAATGCAAGATACAAATATCTGATAATCATTTAAAAATTCAAAGATGTAAATAAAAAAACCGCGCTTTCGCGCGGTTTTCGTTTAAGAGGACAAATTATTTTTTGTCATCTTTCACTTCAGTGAACTCAGCATCTACAACGCCGTCGTCCGCTTTTTGTTGTTGACCAGCAGCATCACCTTGGAATGCATTTGGATCAAAACCTTGCGCACCACCTTGAGCACCCTGCGCAGCTTCATAAACACGTTGAGTGATCGGCATGATGATGTTTTGAAGTGCTTCAGTTTTCGCTTTGATCGCGTCAACGTCATTTTCTTTTGTTGCAGCTTCAAGTTCTGAAACAGCAGTTTCAACCGCAGTTTTTTCATCAGCAGTTACTTGTTCGCCAAGGTCTTTTACTGCTTTTTGAGCAGAAGAAACTAATGCATCAGCTTCGTTACGCGCTTTCGCTAATTCTTCAAACTTACGGTCTTCTTCCGCATTCGCTTCAGCATCTTTGATCATCGCTTCAATTTCAGCATCGCTCAAACCTGAGTTTGCTTTAATTTGAATTGATTGCTCTTTACCAGTGCTCTTGTCTTTCGCAGATACTTTCAAGATACCATCAGCGTTAATGTCGAACGATACTTCAATTTGCGGCACACCACGTGGAGCAGGTGGGATATCGCCCAATTGGAAGTTACCCAACAATTTGTTTTGTTGAGCCATTTTACGTTCACCTTGGTAAACCGAAATGTCTACTGCAGGCTGGTTATCAGCAGCTGTAGAGAACACTTGTGATTTTTTCGCAGGGATTGTTGTGTTTTTATCGATGATTGGAGTTAACACGCCACCCATTGTTTCAATACCAAGTGTCAACGGTGTTACGTCAAGTAATAGAACGTCGTTCTTATCACCTGAAAGTACAGCACCTTGGATCGCAGCACCCATTGCCACAGCTTCGTCAGGGTTCACGTCTTTACGTGGCTCTTTACCGAAGAACTCTTGTACTTTTTGTTGTACAAGTGGCATACGAGACTGACCACCAACCAAGATCACGTCAGAGATATCAGAAGTTGATAGACCTGCATCTTTAAGTGCAATCTTACATGGCTCGATTGTACGAGCAACTAAGTCAGCAACAAGACCTTCTAATTTCGCACGTGTTACGTTGATCACTAAGTGTTTAGGACCAGTCGCATCAGCCGTGATATATGGAAGGTTAATTTCAGTTGCATTAGAAGAAGATAATTCAATCTTCGCTTTCTCAGCAGCTTCTTTTAAACGTTGAAGTGCAAGAGGATCGTTCTTCAAGTTTACGTTTTGTTCTTTCTTGAACTCTTCAACCAAGAAGTCGATTAACGCGTTATCAAAGTCTTCACCACCAAGGAATGTGTCACCATTAGTAGACAACACTTCGATTTGTTGGTCGCCATCAAGGTCAGCGATTTCAATGATTGATACGTCGAAAGTACCACCACCTAAGTCGTAAACCGCTATTTTACGATCGCCTTCTTTCTTATCCATACCGAACGCAAGCGCTGCAGCTGTTGGTTCGTTGATGATACGTTTAACATCTAAACCAGCAATTTTACCAGCATCTTTCGTTGCTTGACGTTGAGCATCGTTGAAGTATGCAGGAACAGTAACTACCGCTTCAGTAACTGTTTCACCTAAGTAATCTTCCGCAGTTTTCTTCATTTTCTTAAGAACTTCTGCAGAGATTTGTTGTGGTGCTAGTTTCTTGTCGTTTACATCAACCCAAGCATCGCCATTGTCAGCTTTGATGATTTTGTAAGGTACAAGACCAATATCTTTTTGAACTGCTTGATCTTCGTAACGACGACCGATCAAACGTTTAATCGCGAATAATGTATTTTTCGGGTTTGTTACTGCTTGACGTTTAGCTGATTGACCAACAAGGATCTCACCATCTTTATACGCAATAATAGACGGAGTTGTACGAGCGCCTTCAGCGTTGTCGATTACTTTAACTTTATCGCCTTCAAGTACTGCAACACATGAGTTTGTAGTACCTAAGTCAATACCAATAATTTTAGCCATTGATGTGTTCCTCGAAAATTTTGTTGTGATCTTTCACTTGTTATCCGATATGAGAGCCATTCATTATTTTTCAAGTTAAAAACTTAAAAAATTTTTACAAACTCCCGTATTTCTTGACTTATTGGCCTACCATGACCATTGCAGGACGAAGTAAACGGCCAGAAAGGGTGTAACCTTTTTGAAGTACCGTACCAATCTCACCCGCTTTTGCATCTGGAGCAATACCTACTGCTTGATGCAAATCAGCATTAAAACCATTTTCAGTGTCAACTGCCACAACACCAAATTTTTCTAATGTTGCTAATAATGACTTCAGTGTGAGTTCTACACCTTCTGATAAAGGAGTTTTTTCATCACCTGCAGCAGCAATTGCACGTTCAAGGTTGTCAACTGAATCCAATAATTCTTTTGCAAATTTCTCTAAAGCAAATTTTTTCGCAGTATCCGCTTCACGCTCTAAACGTTCTTTGGTTTTTTCTGCTTCATACTTCGCATTTGCAGCAACTGCTTTTTCATATTTTAAGTTTTCAGTCAGCGTTGCGATTTGCGCTTGAAGGTCTTCTACAGAAACTTCAACTTCAGCTTGTTGATTTTCAACTTGCTGTTCAGTTTGTTCCGTTTGAACGTCCTGAGTTTGTTCGTTTTGCTCATTTGCCATGGAAGATCTCCGCTTAAATGGGTTTTTAAACATGTACAGTCCTTTGGCATCAGTGTTAACTGCGTTAATCTGAACTGCCATGCGTGTGTAATTCATCAATACAAAGGTAATGTGGGCGACTATAAATAATTCAAGCTTAAACGATGTTTATTTCTACTAAATTCATCTTTACAACAAGGAATGAAAATTTTTCGATCCATTTAGAGAAATCTAAAGTCTAGAATAAGAAGAGGAGATGAGCTGAAGAAAGATTATAAAAATATGATTTAGTGTATATTTTATATATAAAAAATATAGATTCAGATAAAACAAGTCTTTCCTTTTAAATAATCAAAACTGTATTATCTTTAACCAGATACTAACGCTGTAGTTTCTATTTATTTTGTTTTTGCTTTTTAATAGCTCATCCAACCTCCTTGGATGAGTTTTTTTTGCTTGTCGAGATCTGAGTAACAATGTTAAGCAACAGATATACCGTGTAGCCACACTGTGATTCAGTCACCTTCAAAAAGGGCTTATATCGCACCACATATTCACTAAAAAATAAATTAAATAAATGGCTTAGGAGATATATTCAACTATAAAAGTTGAATTGCATTTTCTTTACACTTTTTTCATAAGTTCAACCTGAAGTCATCGAAACTTGAACCAAGAACTGACGCATGAAATAAAAAAGTCAGGAATGATAAGCCTTCAAAGTTAACTCTGACTTTGAATGTTTCAAGTAAGGAATTAAACAATGAAAAAATTAGGTCTCATTTCCCTGGCATTTGCAGCTATTGGTTTTGCTACTGTAGGTTGTACTTCAAACCAATCTGCTGAAACTGCTCAAGCGACCACACAAACAGATGCTTCAATAGCGCAAGCGGCAACTACTGAAATGGATACCCAAAATGGTGTGGCTGTACAAGCTGACCCAAATGTAGAGTCTGCTGAACCGATTCAAGCTGTCCCAGCTGAAGGTGCAGAAGCCCCTCAAGTTGTTGAGTAAAATGCAATGAATTTTAATTCATTTAAACTGCTTATAATGGATTAAATTTTATGAAAAAGCAGAGAATAGAGAGTAAATAGGATGCCTTTACTGTCTATTTTTAGAATCACAGCACTTAAAAAAACCTAACATTCAAATGTGAATGTTAGGTTTGTGAGGTAACTTTAAATCAATTGTCTTGAGTCCAAGAAAGCTTAACGATCTCGGCGATCGTGTTGACGTTCCTGTTCTCGCTTCTTGCGATCCTGTTCTAAGCGCTTACGTTGTTCTTCAATCGCTTTTTTACGATTATCTTGATTCCAACGATTACGTTCAGCTTGACGTTGTTTTAAAATTTCCTTTTGACGTTGTTCAATCTTTTTACGACGATCATGCTCAGCACGTTCTTTATTACGTCGATCTGCTAATTCACGTTGTTGGCGTTGACGTTCATATTCACGTTTGCGCTTTTCTTGTTCAAGGCGCTGTTGATGTAAACGTTGTGCGCGTTCTCTCTCCCAACGTTGACGGTCATAGTTGCGATCATAATCACGATCATAACGATGGTCATAATTACCATTATAATAAGGGCCATCATCAGGGAAGGCCACACAACCGACTGCAAGAACTGCTGTGGCCAATGACATTATCATTACTTTTATTGCCATAGCTTTCACCTTTATATGTTGAATCAGGACAACCAAAAAATTCCTGATGTTGGATTAAATAGTCAATGACAAGACTGCTATAGTCAGATTAGCGTAAATGGGATTGAAGTTTGTATATTGATCAGTAGACTTAGTTAACAAAATAGTCATGAAATGGCTGATCGTGTAGAAAATATGAAGAATACGGATTTTTAAAAGGATCGGAATCGTGAATCAAAAAATACAACAATTACTTGAAAATGGTCAGGGTTCTGCAGGACGTGCATTAGATCGACTCCCAAAGATCGTTCAAGAATCTCTAGTGAAGTTACTTGGCTATCCCTATGACTATCCTCAACTCGATAGTTTTACAAAATGCTTGATGGCTGCACAGTTGAAACAAGGAAAATCAGGCTTTATTGGCGCTGATATTGATAAATCAAGAAAAGAATTTGAAAATCAAATCCAATCCATCACACATAAATCATCTCATGTTCAATATGTAGAAGATATTCGTCTTCCTTTACAAAGTGGTACTGTATTTGCCAGACATTATCATCCTGCTCCGAATAAAAAATTACCAATGATTGTGTTTTATCATGGTGGTGGGTTTGTTGTCGGAAGTGTGAATACACATGATGAAGCGTGCCGAATCATTGCGAATTATGCAAAAGCACAAGTGATCAGTATTGATTATCCGTTAGCGCCAGAAGTTTCTCCACAATCATTGATTCAATCATGTGAAGACGCATTGGCATGGGTATATCAAAATCGCCGTCACTTTAAAATCTTAAAAAATCGTATTGCTGTAGCAGGAGATAGTGCTGGCGGTAATATTAGTGCTGTCGTTGCTCAACGTGCATTGAATGCTAGTTATGCGCCTCAAGCTCAATTTTTAATATATCCTGCGGTTGATTTCAAAAGTCGTCATCCATCATTCTTTGCGTATAAAGATGGTTTAGTATTAACCAACAGTGATATTGACTATGTGACAGAATACTACGCGACAAGACATAAAGTTGCTTTGGATAATCCACTAATCTCCCCAACATACGGCAATCTAAAAAAATTGGCACCAGCTTATGTTGTTACAGCGGGACATGATGTATTGCATGATGAAGGCAAAATTTACGCCCACAAATTACGTCAAAATGGCACTAAAGTGTTGTATCAAGATTTTGAAGATCAAACACACGGATTTATTAATCTAACACTAGTCTCAGGGCGTTCTAAAAAATTGTTGATTGAAATGAGTAAAGAGTTTAGAAGATTTTGGGATAAAAATAGTTAATAGATGCTTACTTTCAAATCCTGAGTTTCAAACGAAACTCAGGATTTTTTCTTTATATACAGCAATCGAATAAAAATACTTTGATGCTTAACAAAAAATTGAATCTTTTCTGGCGATTGATTCGTGAATAATAGATAAGATAAAACATCAATAAGAGGATAGCGTATGTTTAAAAAAATGATGTTAGGTGCTTCTGTTGCGGCGATGAGTACTTTGTCTTTGGCAGCAAATACGCATATGCAAATCAAAACATCAGCAGGAGATATCGAAATCGAGTTGTTTAATGATAAAGCTCCGATTTCAGTAAAGAACTTTGAAACTTATGCGAAAGCTAATTTTTATAACGGCACAATCTTCCATCGGGTTATTCCAGGGTTCATGATCCAAGGTGGAGGATTAGATGTATCGATGAAAGAAAAAGCGAATCGACCTCCAATCAAGAACGAGTCTTATAATGGCTTAAAGAATAACCGTGGCACTTTAGCCATGGCACGTACAAACCAGCCTGATTCAGCAACAAGCCAATTTTTTATCAATATTGCGGATAATGATTTTCTAAATAAAGCGCCAATGAATCCTGGTTATGCTGTGTTTGGTCAGGTAACTAAAGGCATGGATGTTGTCGATAAAATTGCAAAAGTGCCTACTGGTAGATTTGGTATGCATCAAGATGTGCCAAAAAATCCTATTAAAATTTTAAGTGTGAATATAAAACCTTCAAAAGCGAAATAGTGATTAAAAAAAGAAGCAGAAATATTAAATTAATATTTTTGCTTCAATATTATAGGGTTAAGTGTAAATGTGATTATTAATGAATCATAATGGTGCATAAAAATAGAACACTCATTAAAACATGGGGTTAAAAGCACTTGCAATGATTTCGAAATGCTC
>NZ_JBWYIQ010000026.1:0-45269 GCF_056779795.1 Acinetobacter sp. ANC_7682
TCGTTTAAATTCCCCATCATTAAATCTAGTTAAATTTTCATATTTCATGGGACGAGTATAAACAATTTTTTACTTTCGCAAGAGGTCTATTTTAAATATATTCAATTATACCTCAATATTTATCCCAAGAGTTGGCCACAGAACTTGTAGATGAATTTGAGCTTGAAAAAATATAAAATAGATGAAATTTCGATTTTGATCAATTTTTGTCATATTTTGCCAAAAAGTCTATCCAGCAATTAGCTTCGAATGATTAGTCAAATTTTCTTGGATTAAATTTCACAAATTCATTTCAATCAATATCTTTAACACGCTTAGTCAACAATAGAGCCTGTTAATTTCTACATTTTATCAATGTGTTCTTCCAAGGCTTTGTCCTATAATGTTTTAAATTTTTAGTATTTGCCTAGAGTTATTCTTTATGCGCGGTTTGTATTTAATCACCAACGATGATCCTATTGAACTTCTATTAGCAAAGCTTGAAGGAGCGATGGCAACTTATGAAGTTGCAGTACTTCAGTATCGTCGTAAAAACGTTGCGAAAGAAGATCAAGCTTATGAAATTGAATACATGAAGAATTTGTGTAATCAATATAAGGTTCCTTTTGTCATCAATGATGATTTAGAGGCTGCAGTCAAATATGGCGTGGGTGTACATCTTGGTCAAGATGATGGTTCAATCCATGAGGCTGTGGAACGATTGCCAAAAAATGTCTTAATTGGACGTAGTTGTAATAATTCTATTGAACTAGCTGAGCAAGCGATCGTAGACGGCGCAAATTATGTAGCATTTGGCGCAATTTATGCGACAGAAACCAAACCTGAAGCAGGCAATATTGGTTTAGAAACGTTAAAAGCTGCAAAAGCAAAATTAAATGTACCTATTTGCGCGATTGGTGGTTTGACGGTTGAAAATGGTGCTGAAGTGATTGCTGCCGGAGCAGATCTTTGTGCTGTCATTAGCGATGTATTGGGTCGTTCTATGTCAACCGTTGGTCAACGTGTTTACGATTGGTCAGAGCTATTTACTAAACAAGCTTAAATTTTTTACTTTTTTGAGTTGAGTGATTTTCATGAGTTTATCTCCTAAGCAAGAACAATTATTTAAACAAGCCAGCAAACATATTCCTGGTGGTGTGAATTCACCAGTACGTGCCTTCAATGGTGTAGGTGGTACGCCAGTATTTATTGAAAAAGCTCAAGGTGCCTACCTGTACGATGTAGATGGCAAACGCTATGTAGATTATGTTGGTTCATGGGGACCAATGATTTTAGGACATGCACACCCTGCGATCATTAAAGCTGTTCAAGACGCCGCTGTTGATGGTCTAAGTTTTGGTGCACCTACAGTGCATGAAACGACATTGGCAGATATTATCTGTGAAATTATGCCGTCGATTGAATTGGTACGTATGACCAATTCAGGAACAGAAGCAACAATGACTGCGATTCGTCTTGCACGTGGGTATACAGGCCGTGACAAGATTGTTAAGTTTGAGGGCTGTTACCATGGTCACTCAGACTCACTTTTAGTGAAAGCAGGTTCTGGTCTACTCACAAGTGGTGAAGGCGAGGCGACATCAGCGGGTGTTCCTGCTGATTTTGCAAAACATACTTTGACGCTTCCATACAATGATATTGCGACTTTAAAAGAATGCTTTGCTAAGTTTGGTTCCGAAATTGCGGGTGTTATTGTTGAACCTGTTGCAGGTAACATGAACTTGGTTAAACCAATTGATGGATTCTTGCAAGCCATTCGAGATGTGTGTGATGAGCATGGTTCAGTATTCATTATTGATGAAGTGATGACTGGATTCCGTGTGGGATTAGGTGGAGCTCAAGCACACTACGGCGTTACACCTGATTTAACTACGCTAGGTAAAATTATTGGTGCAGGTCTTCCTGTAGGCGCATTTGGTGGTAAGCGCGAAGTGATGGAATGTATTGCACCTCTAGGTAAAGTTTATCAAGCGGGAACTTTGTCAGGTAATCCGCTGGCAATGAGAGCTGGGATTGAGATGTTTAAACATCTTCGACAACCAGGCTTTTATGAAAATCTTACTGCACAGCTAGAGAAGTTATTGACTGGTTTACAGACTGCCGCAGATGAAGCAGGTATACCATTTAAGACTCAACAGGTTGGAGGTATGTTTGGATTGTATTTCACTGATCAAGAAGACATCACAAGCTTTGATTCAATGTTGAAATGCGATGTTGAAATGTTCCGTAAATTCTTCCATGGCATGTTGGATGAAGGTGTAAATTTAGCGCCTTCTGCTTTTGAAGCCGGCTTTATCTCAAGTGCGCATTCCGATGAAGATATTGCGTTCACTATTCAAGCAGCTAAGAATGTATTTGCGCGTTTAAAATAGAATTTTTTTGAAAATCTATTAACATAAGCCTACAGTGTAAATACTGTAGGCTTTTTTTGCACGTATAAAATTCACGGACTTAAAATAGAAATGAAATTAAAACATTATTTAACTTTAGAAGACGCGGAGTTCTTACTGACGCGTGCGCAACAATATGCGATTGATAAAAAGTTGAATGTCAGTATTTCTGTTGTAGATGAAACTGGAAGTGTACTTGCAATGAAACGCATGGATGGTGCATCTCCGATGACTGCGAATTTGTCAGCTGAAAAAGCAAAATGTTCAGCTTTGAGCCGCCACCCATCTCAAATTTTTGAAGAGCTGATCAAAGATGGGCAATTGGGTTTTCTGACTGTTCACTCATTGTCGGGAATGTTAGAAGGTGCGGAACCCATTATTTATCAAGGGCAATTGGTGGGAGCCGTGGGAGTTTCAGGTGCTAAATCTTTTGAAGATGCTGAAATTGCGCTGCATGCCATTGAAGTTTTCTTGGCTTTAGCTGATTAAAGTGGCAATGTCATATTTTTATACACCACCCAAAAAAATTGAACTCAGCGCGAGTTTGGCAAAGTGGTCCATTCAAGCTGAACAATGCGTCTTGGTGGTTTTTGGATTTCAACGTTTAGCTGAATATAGCAATGACCAACATCAAGAATTATTAATTCATTTAAATCGCTTAATTAAAAAAGCTCAGGCTTTAGATATTGAAGTGATTGAAATTGAAGAGCAGCAATCATTTTCTAAAGTAGCGCAGTTGGGTGAATTACTGGCAGAAAAAAAACAACTGATTGTGTCTGGCATGATCAATTCACCTATAAAACAACTTTTACAGCATATCATTTCGATTACTCCTCAAATTTGTGTGGTGAACGATGCTGTTCATCTAGAAACGAAGAGCCAACATTTACAGTGGATTGAGAACTATGTAGAACAAGGTATTCATCATATGAATACCTCTGCCATGATTCGAATGCTGGAATTAAGTGCGCCGACTTCATTTATTCTTTCTGAAAAGGGCATATTACTGTCTATTGCTGAATACCTCGAATTCGATATTTTAGAAATTGATCCATTTCAAGATTTACGGAACTATGGCTTAGATTCAGTCGCAATGGTGAGTTTGATTGGCTTGTGGAGAGCCAATGGCGCACATATAGATTTTGAATCATTTGTGCAAAATTGCACACTTTCTCAATTGCTTCCTATCCTGAGAAAAGACTGCTAGATGTCAAAAATAAAACTTAATTCATTTGAATCGTTAGATTGATTTAATTTCTATCAGATATCGGAAAAATCATCACTGTTTGTCCATTTCAAGATTGTAATTTATCGCTAAGCTTTCTATTATTGCCGCCTTGTTTTCACGATCTGCTAGGAATAGAAATTTGAGTCATTTTCTTCAGGAACATCTCATTCATCGTGATCAAGATTTTATGGTGATTCACAAACCAGCTGGATTACTTTCTGTTCCGGGCAAAACGCCTGATCTTCAAGATTGCGTTATCAATCGTCTTCTTCAAGAAGAACCACGTACGCTTCTGATTCATCGTTTAGATCGTGATACATCAGGCTTATTGGTGTTTGGGCTCAGTAAAACAGGTCAAAAATCGATCTCGCGCCAATTTCAAGAACGTGAAACGGATAAAACTTATCAAGCACTAGTCGTGGGATGTGTAAAAGGTCAAGGAACTGTAGATATTCCCGTGATTTACGACCCATCGCGTCCGCCATTGCATATCGTAGATGCGCATCACAATAAAGCAGCGTTAACGCATTGGGAAGCAGTTGAACAATTTCAAATTCAAGATCAGTGGGTGACACGCGTAAAATTAACGCCAATCACAGGTCGAGCACATCAACTTCGCGTTCACATGCAGCATTTAGGGCATCCCATCGTAGGGGATACTTTGTATGCAACACCAGCGCAACAAGCTTTGAAAGATCGACTCTGTTTGCATGCAGAGCAGTTAAGTTTCAATCATCCTGTTACCGGTGAACGAATGAACTTTCATTGTCCAGTGCCGTTCTAAATACACATTTTAAAATCAGCATACGAATATTTTTATGATCTGATCATGATGAAATTTTGGTTATGATCAATTAAGTATATCGTTGCTAAATATTGCTCACTTTTTGGTGGGCTTTATGTCAAAATATATTGCTTATAGACGTTAAATTTTGCTCATATCATCTCCTGTTTGAGCATAAGTTTTCAGTCCTAACTTGAGATAAGGTGGAAAAATTGCAGCAGTTTGCTATTGGTCAACGTTGGTTATCAGACACAGAGACAGAGTTAGGTTTAGGGGTTTTGATTGATGTAAATGAACGATCAATTAGTATCCTCTTTCCTAAAAGTGACGAAACCCGTGTCTATGCACGTAGTAACGCACCTTTATCTCGAATTGTGTTCAATGTGAATGATGAGCTTCAAGACCAAGAGGGCATCGTCTGGAAAGTCGAATCATTAGAAGAGCGTGGTGGCGTTATTCGTTACAACGTAATTCGTCAGTTACAAGATGGTACTAATGAACGTAAATCATTAAATGAAACTCGTGTTGGTGCAACGATTCAATTGTCTAAACCACTTGATCGTTTACTGGCAAGCCAAATTGATTATAAAGAATGGTATGACCTGCGTATTGAAGCATTACAAATGCAAGCTAATATGCAAAATAGTCCATTACGTGGCATGGTGGGTGCTCGTGTTGGATTGATTCCTCACCAATTCTATATCGCGCATGAAGTAGGTAAGCGCTTTGCTCCACGTGTCTTATTGGCGGATGAAGTTGGTCTAGGTAAAACTATTGAAGCAGGTTTAATCATACACCAGCAACTTAAAACAGGACGTTCTGAACGCATCCTCGTTTTAGTTCCTGATTCGCTGCAATATCAGTGGATGATTGAAATGCGTCGCCGTTTCAATTTGAATTTCTCGCTATTTGATTTAACGCGTACTGCTTCGATCAAAGAACATGATCCAGAATTGAATCCATTCTTAACTGAACAGTGCATCATTGCATCTGTTGATCTCATGATCGACCATGAAGATTTACGTGAGCAAGCGCTCGAAGCCGGTTTTGATTTGCTTGTGGTGGATGAAGCACATCACTTGATGTGGTCAGAAGAAGAAGGTGGTAATGACCGCTATGACCTTGTTGAAGAATTTGCTGAAAAAACAGCAGGGGTACTTTTACTGACTGCAACGCCTGAACAGTTAGGGGTCGAGTCCCATTTTGCTCGTTTACGTTTGCTCGATCCGCAACGTTTCAGTTCACTTGATCGTTTCTTAGATGAAGAAGAAAAATATCAGCAAACTGCTCAAATTGCGGAAGTGCTGATGTCGGATCAACCCCTTGAAGCTGATCATTTCCAAGCAATTGAGCAGTTACTGGGTCACAAGATTGAAGATGAGCCAGAACAGCGTTTCCGTGCAATTCATGAATTGTTAGATCGTCACGGTACGGGACGTGTACTATTCCGTAATACACGTGAAGCGATTCAAGGCTTCCCTGGTCGCGATTGTCAGCCTGCACCATTACCTGCGCCAGAAGGATGGTCGATGGATGGTAAACTTCGTGAACAAATGTGGCCAGAAGAAGCGCAATTGGACGGGGCTTGGATGGAAACTGATCCGCGTGTAACGTGGATTATGGAAATGCTCCGTACTCAGTTAAAGCATAAAAAAGTCTTACTCATTGCGCGTAGTGGGCCTGTAGTTGAAGCTTTAGAAAATGCATTACGTATCCATGCAGGGATTCGTACAGCAATGTTCCATGAAGGCATGAGTCTATTAGAGCGTGACCAAGCAGCTGCTTATTTTGCAGAAGATTCCTATGGTGCTCAGATTTTATTGTGTTCAGAAATTGGTTCAGAAGGTCGTAACTTCCAGTTTGCTTCAGATTTAATCCTATTTGATTTGCCAGCAAACCCTGATGTGCTTGAACAGCGTATCGGTCGACTGGATCGTATTGGTCAAGAAAACCGTATTCAGATTCATGTGCCATATTTGGTGGGCACTGCACAAGAGCGTATGTTCCGTTGGTACAATGAAGCATTAAATATTTTCAGCAATATTTCTCCGACCGCACAAACCTTACAAGAAAACTTTATTATTGATCTTAAAGATTGCTTGTTGGCTGATAAAGGTCAAACGTTTGAAGATCTGCTTGAAGCTGTAAGTGTGCAACGTGAAGCTTTAGAGCAAGAGCTACAAGCAGGACGTGATCGTTTATTGGAATACAATTCTTGTCGTCCAATGGTTGCTCAAGAAATTGTGCAAGCACTTGAAGAGTATGATGATAATACGACTTTGCCAATGTTTATGAAACGCTTCATGGCATCAACCAATATTGATTTTGATGAGCAAAGTAATGGCACGGTGATTATCAAGCCTACTGATCAAATGCAAGTCCAAGGTCTGACTTTGGATGAGGAAGGCATGACCGTGACGTTCTATCGTGATCAGGCTCAAATCCGTGAAGATGCGCAATACATAACGCTTGAGCATCCTTTCACTGAAAGTGTCATGGAAATGATCAATACGCAATCGTTCGGTAGTACCAATGTGGCGTTATTGAAGTCTGCAGCTTTACCACAAGGTTCAGTTTTAGTTGAGGTGTGGTTCAAAGTGGATGTGATTGCACCGAAAGCATTGAACCTGCCAGCGAGTTTACCAACACAATTGATTCGTGTGTTATTAAGTGAAAAAGGTCAAGATTTATCAGCTAAAATTGCACCAGATATTTTGAAACCTTACTTACATCATCTTGACGGTAATAGTTGTCGCCAAGTGGTGAAAGCACGTCGTGATGTCGTTGAACAACGTTATGCACAAGCTTTAGACATTGCAAAAGGTGCTTTACCTGAATTAAAACAGCAAGCTAAAGAAATCTATAGCAATAAATGGCAATATGAAATTGATCGTTTAAGTTATTTGAAACAATTTAACCCAAGTATTCGCGAAGATGAAATTGCACGTTTACAGAAGCTTCAAAAAGAAGGTTTAAGCCTTTTAGAAGGTTTAGCTGTAACGCCTGAAGCGATTCGGGTCTTGGTGGTAGTAAAGCCATAAAATAAAAAAAGCACCCTAGGGTGCTTTTTTTAGGACTGTAGAAATTGATTAAAGTCTGGTTTTCTTTTTTGTAAAAAAGCCATTACGGCTTCAATCATTTCAGGTGATGTTAAACGTTCAGCAACAATCTCAGCCTCCTGAACTATACAATTCTGAATTTTCTCTTGCTCGGGTCGAATTTGTTTTTTAATAATTTTTAGCGTGGTCATTGGTAGATGAGTCATCTGTTGGGCCCGCTGTAAAGCTAATTGTTCAGGTTGCTCGCAAATTTGATTGATAATTCGACATTTTAAAGCTTCTTCTGCTGAAAATTTACGACCAGTGAGCAATAATTCGGCAGCCATATGATAACCAGCCAATTCGGTGAAAAGAAGGCTGGTGCCGCCTTCTACAGATAATCCCAAACTTACAAATGGGATTTGAAATTCTGTATCAGGGTGGGCGTATACCATGTCGCAGTGAAATAGCAGTGTAACGCCAACGCCTATAGTGCAGCCTCGTACAACAGCAATAATAGGTTTAGAAAATCTTGCAATGGCTTTTAAGAAGACAAACGGTGGAGTAGCATCAGCGGCTAAACCAACATATTTTTGAGCGGCAGACATGAAATATTTCATGTCATTTCCTGCGGTAAAATCCTGTTCATTACCCTGTAAAATCACAACATTCACTTGATGAGATTGATCTGCCTCATCCAATATTCTTGCAATGTCAGTGTACATTTCTCCGTTCAAGGCATTTTTTTGCTCGGGGCGATCAATTTTGATTGTCAGAATTCTTTGCTCGATCGTGATATGAATAAAAGGGTTCAGTGGATCTAAATTTTTTAACATAGCGGCATTCCTCGTCGCAAATTAAAAAAGCTCAGTAGACACAATGGTATACTGAGCTTTCATTCGTGCCTTGTTGGCATTAAAGTCGATTTAAAATTTGCTCAGCATCTGAATAATTCATGTATTTGGGTACGGCATAAATTCCATGGGCTTCAGTAAAAGCAGATTTAATCATCTCTGGGAAATCTTGTTTTTTTAAGTTCGGAATCTCAGTATTGATTTTCAAATCTTTGAGCAATTGCTTGACGCTTTGAATGAATATATTTGCGGCTTGTTCATCAGAAGTGTGTGACGAGCTTAAACCGATCTTCTTCGCTGCTAGTGCTAAGCGTTTTTCTGACGCTTTACGATTAAATTCTAGGACATGAGGCAAAATAATGGCATTAGCGCGTCCGTGTGGGATTTGATATTGAGTCCCCAATTGATGCGCCAAAGCATGTACATAGCCAATGCCAGCGCTATTCATTGCCAAACCAGCATAATGAGAACCGAGAGCCATTGCTTCACGGGCTGCAATATTCTGACCATCTTCAAATGCAGTTTTTAAGTTCTCCATGATTAATTTCATGGCTGCACTGGCGTAATAATCTGATTGTTTGTTGGCGAATCCGCTTACCCAAGATTCAATTGCATGAGTAAGGGCATCAATACCAGTGTCAGCAGTGATAGCAGGCGGCATGCCTTTCATGATGACGGGATCTAAAGCAGTTGCTAATGGAACGACTTTTGGATCAATAACTAAACCTTTAATATGAGTTTCACTGTCTGAAATAACAGCGGCAATGGTAACTTCAGAACCTGTACCTGCGGTGGTCGGAATCACGAACAATGGATATGCAGGTTTACGGCTTTTTAAAATTCCAAAAAGTTGTTTAGGGGATTTATTGTTTGCGGCTGCGAGCGCTAATACTTTTGCCGTATCAATCGTCGAACCACCCCCTATACCCAATACACTATCGCATGCGGTACTTTTAAAAAGTGCTAAAGACTTTTCTACAATTTCGCAAGTTGGATCGGGTTTTACATCTGAGAAAATAACAACTTCAATCCCATTGTGCTGTAATTGATCTTGAATGGGTTGTATGACACCTAATTTGACCAATACTGTATCAGTCACAATCAAAATTTTTTTCATGCCGAGCTGAGCAATATTGCCACACAATTGCATTGATGAATCTTCACCCGCAAATACGAGAGGATGTGATACTGGGATTGCAAGAGTGAGGGCTTTTACAGCCAAGAGTTGAGTTTTTGCACGTAAAATAGTGGCAATCTGAGCCATAACGATCAATCTCTATCCATGAGTTTGATTTAGTTATAGGATAATCACTGTCCAAGTACATTGGCGATAATCATCAACACATTGGTCTTAAATTACAATTTTATCAAAAATATAGCGCAATTAAACTGAGCAAAATAATGGTTGGATTTTGATCAGATTTCATGATAGAAAATAGAAAATAATTCGAAATTTTAAATCGTAAAGCTGTAGTTTTCGCTCGGCGATCAGGAACTCAGGACGAGTCTAAAACGATTAAATCAGCTTTCGGTTGTGAGTCATTACATAACAACAATGATGCGTTATTGGGAGTCATTACACATGGAAGTAAATCAGCACAACAACCAATTTGAGTTTTTACCGACTCATATTCACTATTTAATGTATTGGGAAAAGAAATCGCCAAACCAAGATTTCTTGGTTCAGCCTTTACCAAATGGTCAGGTGATTAAATACACTTGGGGAGAAGTGGCCAGTCAAGTCAAAAAAATGGCTGCTTATTTACAATCTTTGAATTTGCCTGGTCGTTCTCAGATTGCAATTTTTGGTAAAAATAGTGCGCATTGGATTATGGCAGATCTTGCAATTTGGATGGCAGGTCATGTGTCGGTTCCTTTATATACGACTCTCAATGGTGAAGGAACCAAATATGTTCTAGATCATAGTGAAACTAAGGCTCTGTTTATCGGTAAATTGGATGGTATTGGAGACAGTTGGAACGATGTGAAACAAATCATCCCTCAAGATATGCATTGTATTAAATTGCCATTGGCACCTGACTATAATGCGCCAACATGGGATGAAATCACTGCGAAAACAGCCCCAACCAATGAGCCTTATTTTCCAAACGAGGATGAGCTTGCGACCATTATTTATACCTCGGGTAGTACAGGTCTACCTAAGGGCGTTATGCAAAGTTATAAGACCTTGCTCTCACCTGCCAGTGAGCTGAAATCGACGTTTGGTGTTTCAGAAAAAGATCGTGCTTTATCTTACTTGCCGCTAGCTCATGTTGCAGAGCGTGTATTTATTCAATCATCCGTGATGATTTGTGGTTTTACCGTTTATTTTGCCAATTCATTAGATACATTTATTGAAGATCTTAATCGTGCAAAACCAACGATCTTCTTTTCTGTGCCACGTTTATGGACTAAATTTTATTTGGGGATTAATGAAAAAATTCCACTTAATGTACAAAACGTGTTGTTTAGAATCCCATTCTTGGGCAATAAGATTAAGCAAAAACTCTTGGCAAAATTGGGTTTGAATCATGTTCGTTATGCTTTAACGGGTTCTGCACCTTTACCCGTAGATATTATTAAATGGTATCGTAATTTGGGCTTAGAGTTGCTTGAAGTTTATGGAATGACTGAAAACTGTGGATACTCGCATATCACACGTATGGGTGAATATATGAGTGGATATGTCGGACATGTTCAAGCACGAGTAGACTGCAAGATTGATGAGAATGGTGAGATTTTAGTCAGAAGCCCAGGAACAATGTTGGGTTATTACAAAAATCCAGAAAAAACAGCTGAAGATTTGACTGAGGATGGTTATTTAAGAACAGGTGACATGGGTGAAATTGATGCGACTGGCCGTCTAAAAATTACTGGACGTGTAAAGGACATCTTTAAAACTCAGAAAGGTAAGTATGTAATGCCTGTACCAATTGAACAAAAGATTGGTAATAACCAAATGATTGAATCTGTCTGTGTTGGTGGTGCAAGCCATAAACAGCCGATCGCTTTTGTGATGTTGGCAGAAGAAATTCGCAATAAATTACAGCAAGATAATAAACGTGATGATATCGAAGCAAAATTAATTGAGTTGAAGAATGAAATTAATGAAAAGCTTGAACCGCATGAAAAAATTTCATTCTTTGTGGTCATCATGGATTTGTGGACGATGGATAATGATATGTTGACGCCGACTATGAAGATTAAGCGTAATAAAATTGAGGCGAAGTACGAAGCTCTTATTCCAACTTGGGTTGCTCAAAATAAAGAAGTAATTTGGGAAAAGTAATAAAAAAAAGCCCTTCAACTGAAGGGCTTTTTTACACTCAATATTCATTCTTTCAGATGACGTGCGCCTTCTAAAATCATTCGGATCATCGTCATCGTTTGTTCAGCTACAACTTTTCTTTCATCGTGTGGCATGTTGATTAATTTAGCACCCATAGTGAATACCAATTGGGTAATCGCTTTTGCAGCCAATTCTGGATGCTTGATTTTATGAGGGTTATTTTGCTCAAGACGAACAAGATCATCCATGAGTTCTTGCTGAAAGTAATTGAGCTGTTTTTCAACCGCCTCTTTATAAGAGGCAGAACCAGTATAACCTTCACGTAACAACAGGCTCAGATTACCTTCGTCAGCATCTAACTGTTCAATAAATACTTCAACTGAACTACGCACAATACTTGAATTTCGAACTGCTTTTAAGCGAGCTTGATGCAAGATTTGACGTAAAACAATACCTGAGCGATCAATCAATTCAATGGCAAGTTCGTCGATATCTTTAAAATGTCTATAAAAACTGTTTGGCGCAATTCCTGCTTCACGGGCAACTTCGCGCAAGCTTAAAGATGCGATGCTTTTTTGAGGTCCGATAAGGTTGAGAGCAGCTTGGAATAATTCTTCTTTCGTGATTGTGGCTTTTCTTCCGACTGTACGTGCAGTTGGATGCTCCAAAATGGATGCGGATTCACTGGCATGTAGAGGAGAAAGAGTAATCGTAGAGCTGCTCATAAATATCAGAAGTTTACAGTTAGAGTTGCATTATATCGCTCTGTGTCAGGATATGGAAATCAATAGATGATATATAAGTGTCTATACAAATATATATACATGTGTATAATAATTCTAAACCCACTATGATGAGCCCATGATGCAAGCAGTTAAGCAACCTAAAAATTTGATTAGATCCGCAGTAAATGCTGTATTTGATCCGAATGCTGCCAATTTTTGGTTGCAAAAGATCGATCCAACTTGGTCGGTGAATCAATCATTAGGCAAAATTGTTGAACGTACACAAGTTGCAAATGATATGGTCAGCTTAAAAATTGCGGTTAATCGTAAATTTCAGTTTGGTGAAGCAGGGCAACATCATCCAGTTATTGTCACGACACAAGGTCGTTGTTTTGAACGTACCTATAGTTTGACCAAAATCGACACTCAACATGTATTGTTGACTGCTAAGAAAGTCGATCAGGGGGTAGTCAGTTCATGGATTAACGATATAGCTCAGGTAGGGGATATCGTTGAGTTTAGTGCACCCTATGGTGATATGACACTTGAAAGTGTAAATACGCCTCTGTTAATGCTGGCTGCAGGGAGTGGTATTACTCCAATGTACAGCTTGATCAAGGCATTATTGCAGCAAGAAAAAAAAATAGTTCATCCAGTTAAATTGATGTACTGGGCTAAAAAAACAGAAGATTTTGCATTTCAAACAGAGTTGGTTACTTTGGCGAATCAACACTCAAACTTTAATGTTGAATTTTTTACTACTCAAGATGAAGAGGCTGATTCCCGTTTAGAGGATTCTCATTTAACGGCTATCGAATCCTTAGATCAATATACGGTTTATGCATGCGGTCCAGCAGGATTTGTGCAACTTGCTGAACAACTAACTGATACTCGTGTTCATAAATTTAAAGGTGAAGCATTTAGTGTTGAACCATTCATTAGTGATGAAACTGGTTTTGTTCAGGTCACACTTACGAAATCAAATAAGGTCGTCACGATTCCAAAGGGGCAATCAATCCTTGCAAGTTTAGAGCAACAAAATATTCGCCCACAGCACGGTTGCCGCATGGGGGTATGTAATAAATGTGCATGCCATAAAGCGCAAGGTGCAACTAAAAACCTCGTCAATGGTGCAGAAAATACTGAGCCTGGAAATTTGCTCAAAATCTGTATCAATTCAGCTCAGTCTGATCTCACTATCGACCTATAAGCGAGAATAATCATGAATATGCCAGTTCAAGCACAATATTTCAAAAACCCAAAAAATCGTGAACTCACTGATGCACAACTTGATGAACTCGCACGTGAACTTGATGCCATTAAGCAAGAAGTTCTTGATGATTTAGGTGAAAAAGACGAAAAGTATATTAAACGAGTGTATGCAGCGATTCGCTACAGTTCAATCCTTGGACGTGCATGCTTATTTGCTGGCTGGTTTCCTCCAGCATGGCTTTTAGGCACAGGCTTACTAGGTTTTGCCAAAATCATGGAAAACATGGAGTTGGGCCATAATGTGATGCATGGTCAATATGATTGGATGAACGACCCTAAATTTAAAGGGACTACTTACGAATGGGATATCGTAGGCACATCTGATGATTGGCGTCAAACCCACAACTACAAACACCATACCTATACCAATATTAAAGGTATGGATGATGATATTGGTTATGGAATTCTTCGTTTGTTCCCAGAGCAACGCTGGAAAAAAGGATATTTATTACAACCACTTTACAGTATTCCATTCTGTTTGTTATTCCAGTGGGGTGTAGCGATTCAGAACTTAGAAATTGGTAAGCGCTTAAAAGGGCGCATGACCAAAGAAGAATTTCAACAACGTTTGAACCCGATGAAAAAGAAAATGGGTAAACAGTTATTTAAAGATTATGTTTTCTTCCCACTCATTGCAGGTCCTGCAGCATTACCCGTTTTCACAGGTAATTTAGTCGCTAATGGTATTCGTAATATTTGGACATTCAGTATTATTTTCTGCGGTCATTTCACCAAAGATGTGGAAGTTTTCCCGAAGTCAGTTTTAGAAAATGAAAGCCGTGGCCATTGGTATATGCGTCAAATTCGTGGGTCTTCTAACCTCACAGGTTCTGAAGGATTCCATATTTTGACGGGGCATTTGAGTCATCAGATTGAGCATCATCTTTATCCAGATATTCCTGCTCGACGTTACCGTCAAATGGGGCCTAAAGTGAAAGCGGTGTGTGAAAAATACGGCTTGAATTACAATAATGCGAGTTTATTTAAACAATATGGTCAGGTTTTGGGACGTATTGTGAAATATGCTTTCCCATTTAAAAAGTAAGAAACAAAAAAAGCCACTAATTGAGTGGCTTTTTGAATTTTAATAGCAAACTATTTTAATTGAATTGATCCATTTGCATTGACTGTGATTGTTGATTCTCCAGCAGCCATATTCTGTGAGTCTGCAACGGGTGCACTCTCTACAACCATTGCGGCACGTGCCATGGCTAATGGTCTTGGTGAATAATTATTGGTGTTCATATTCAAGTTAACCAAGTTATAACTAGAACGATTCCAGGCTTTAGTGAGAACCTGAGCGCGCTGTTGGAAATTTTGCGTGGCTTCAGTCAATAACTCATTTTCAACCTGCTTTCGTTTTTCAGTGGAAACAGTGAAATTAATCGATTGTGTTTGAAAATCTTGTTGTAACTCGCTAATTAACTGGCTCGCTGCTTTAAAATCTTTGCTCTCAATGTTTACTTCAGCACGGCCACGCCATTCCTTGAGTTTTGTTGAATTGTTGTTGTCATAGACAGGATAAGTGGTCTGAGAACCCGTTTCGACCTTTACTTGGGGGTATTTTTTACTGATGCTGATGGCCTGATTCATCAATTGGGTCATTTGTGTTGAAAGTTGTGCAGGCTGCTTATTACTTTTTTCAATAAATAAAATGGCGTGCATTTCATCATTAGAGACTTGTTTAGAAGCATCTGCTTGAAGATTAATAATATTAGTTTTAGGTTCTGTGTCAGCAAGTACCGAAAAGCTAATGCCAGTAGCTAAGATCAATAGTGGCAGTTTTAATAATTTCATTGTTATCTCTGTATCTTCACCTGATGAATATTCTAATCTTTTTTGATGGAGAGAAAATGTGATTATTTGGTGATTAGATAGTAGCAATTGTAATATTCAACACCGATTTTACGACTTAAGTCGCCTTAACAAGGCTTTTAAAATGTATTTTAATTGAATTGTAGTTGAACAATAAAAGAATATAACTTGTCTTTGGATTGGTGCATTAATAATTTGTAATTCACAGATAATTCTATCATCAATGGTCTAATAAGTAGTATTAGAAATAGATTAAACATTCTGTATATTTAGATAATAAAATTTTAAAAACATGTAAAACAATAAGATAGAGCCTTCATTTAATAAATTATTTATAGCCTGAAACTATTGTCATAAAGAAAATAAGTATTGGCATATAGGTCAAGATTTTTCCATTCTAGCTCTCATCAGAGATGCAGGTATCTCTCTAAAAGAATTTGTCCCTCAGAAGGTTGTTTTCAAGCAATGTTCCTAAGGTCAAATAGATCATCGAATGAAGTTGAAGGAAGTCTTGATGTCTAATTCTGCTGTAGTTGAATCAGTAGCACAAGCGTTACGAACTGCTGAATTATCACAAAGTGCAATCGCACCAATTCGCCCAACATTGGGTGGTGAAGCTGCTGATGTAGATATCGCTTACGCTGTACAAGAAGTAAATACAGCGCGTGCCTTATCAGAAGGTCGTCGTTTAGTTGGGCGTAAAATCGGTTTGACATCAAAAGTGGTTCAAGTACAACTCGGTGTAGATCAACCTGACTTCGGTATGCTGTTTGCAGACATGGCTTATGGTGATGGAGAAGCGATTCCTGCAGGTCTATTGATCCAACCTAAAGTAGAAGCGGAAATCGCTTTGGTGATCAATCAAGATTTAACCAAAGAAAAACACACCTATGCTGACATTATCAGTGCGACTGAGTATGCGCTTCCTGCAATTGAAATTGTAGATAGCCGTATTGAAAACTGGAAGATCAGTTTGATTGACACTGTCGCAGATAATGCATCTTCAGCTGCATTTGTATTGGGTTCACGTCCTGTAAAACTCGATAACCTTGATCTAGTGAATTGTAAAATGATCATGACACGTGGTGAAGAAGTCGTGTCTCAAGGTGTTGGTAAGGCTTGCTTAGCAAACCCTTTAAATGCAGCTGTCTGGCTTGCTGATGAAATGGTACGTCGTGGTCGTCCATTGTTAGCTGGTGACATTATTTTAACAGGTGCATTAGGCCCTATGGTTGTAGCAAACCCAGGTGATGAATTCAAAGTTGAGATTGAAGGCTTTGGTTCAGTGACTGCTGCTTTCGCTGCTGAATAAGTCGGAATTTTGAGAGAGTACGTTAATGAAAAAGATTAAATGTGCAATGATCGGACCAGGTAACATTGGTACTGATTTGCTTTACAAACTTCAACGTAGCGAATGGTTAGAGCCAGTTTGGATGGTGGGTATCGATCCTACTTCTGAAGGTCTTGCTCGTGCTGCGAAAATGGGTTTAAAAACCACTGCAGAAGGGGTTGATGGTCTTCTTCCTCACGTCATTGAAGATGATATCAAAATTGCTTTTGATGCAACGTCTGCATATGTACATGCTGAAAACAGCCGCAAGTTAAATGAACTTGGTGTACTGATGATTGACTTAACACCTGCTGCAATTGGTCCATTCTGCGTACCACCAGTAAACTTAGAAGCTTTACTTGCAGCTGGCGAAGTGCCTAACGTGAATATGGTAACGTGTGGGGGTCAGGCAACAATTCCTATGGTTGCAGCAGTTTCACGTGTTCAACCTGTTGAATATGGTGAGATCATCGCGACTGTGTCTACAAAATCTGTAGGTCCTGGTACACGTAAAAACATCGACGAATTCACACGTACAACTGCGGGTGCTATTGAGAAAGTTGGTGGTGCGAAAAAAGGTAAAGCGATCATCATCATTAACCCTGCTGAGCCACCACTTATGATGCGTGACACAGTACACTGTCTTGTTGAAGGTGAGCCAGATCAAGCTGCGATCACTGAATCAGTTCACGCGATGATTAAAGAAGTGCAAAAATATGTACCAGGTTACAAACTTGTAAATGGTCCAATTTTTGATGGTAACCGTGTTTCTATCTTCTTGGAAGTAGAAGGTTTGGGTGATTTCTTGCCGAAATATGCAGGTAACCTCGACATTATGACAGCTGCAGCTGCTCGTACAGCAGAAATGTTTGCTGAACACGTATTCAACAAAGAAGAAGCTTAAGGAGCAACCGCATGTCTAAGATTATTGTTCATGATATGACTTTACGTGATGGTATGCATCCGCAGCGCCATCAAACGACTGTTGAGCAAATGATTGCAATTTCAACGGCACTTGATGATGCAGGCGTACCATTAATTGAAGTCACTCACGGTGACGGTCTTGGTGGTTCATCAGTAAACTACGGTTTTGCTGCTGCGACTGACGAAGAATACTTATCTGCTGTTGTACCTCGTATGAAGAATGCAAAAGTTTCTGCATTACTTCTTCCTGGTATCGGTACAGTTGACCATTTAAAAATGGCGCATGAAATCGGTGTATCAACGATTCGTGTTGCAACTCACTGTACTGAAGCTGACTGTTCTGAACAGCACATCACCGCTGCGCGTAAATTAGAAATGGACACAGTGGGCTTCTTAATGTTGGCTCACATGGCAACTCCTGAGCGTCTTTTAGAAGAAGCGAAGAAGATGGTGTCTTACGGTGCAAACTGTATTTATGTTACAGACTCAGCAGGTTATATGCTTCCTCAAGATGTAATCGATCGCGTTGGTCACTTACGTCAACACTTGGACCCAAGCATTGAGTTAGGTTTCCACGGTCACCACAACTTAGGTATGGGTGTATCAAATACTGTTGCTGCGGTTGAAGCAGGTGCAGTACGTGTGGATTTAGCATCTGCTGGTCTTGGTGCTGGTGCGGGTAATACACCACTTGAATTGTTTATTGCTGTTGCTAACCGTATGGGTATGGACACTGGCGTTGACTTGTTCAAAGTACAAGACGTTGCTGAAGATCTCGTGATTCCAATGATGCACAACCCAATTCGTGCAGACCGTGATGCGGCAACTTTGGGTTATGCGGGTGTTTACTCTTCATTCCTATTGTTTGCTAAACGTGCTGAAGCGAAATATGGCGTATCTGCGCGTGAAATCTTAATGGAGCTTGGTCGCCGTGGTACTGTTGGTGGTCAGGAAGACATGATTGAAGATCTAGCTTTGACTATGGCTAAAGCAAAAGAACTTAACGCATAATTTAAAAGTGATTTGAAAAAGCACTCTTAGGAGTGCTTTTTTTATGAATTTAGAAAAGATACATATAAAAAAACAATTGCGTGAGATGTTTGGGTGCTTATATTGGGTGATTTGGTGTAGAGCGTATCGTATTTGTTAAACTTAAAAACGATTAAATAAAATGGCAAAATGCTTTTGGGTTAATTTGTAAGATATTAAAATATAATAAATTATCCATCGTAAAAGTTAATTTGCTTAGTTACTGAGCTATTATTAATTGTTTATAACAATTAGAGTTTTTAAAGTATTGTTTTTCATCGGAAAAGTCTAAATTTTTTTTAGACTCTAGTCTGATTTCTTCAGAGTGCACAATTTAGCAATATGCTCATCAACGCTGATTTGAGTATAGGATGAAGCCATGCGTCATCAAAAATTATGGCTAGCAATGATTGCTGCAACAACTCTAGGGACAACTTCTGCTCACGCGAATTTTGTGGCTGATTCAAATGTTCAGCTTAAATTTAAAAATTTCTATTTAGAACGTAATTACGATACAGCACCAAATCTAGATTATGGTAACTGGACGCAAGCAATTACTTTAGATGCTAAATCGGGTTATCACGATATTGGTGCAGGCATTCAAGTTGGTGCAGATTTCTTGGCTCAATATGCAATTGGATTGAAATCGCGTGATTCTGTAAATGACATTCATATGCCATATGATAACAGTCAAGGTCTTACAGAACGTGATAATGCTAAAATTGGTGCGACTTTAAAAGTTAAAGTTTCTGAAACTGAACTTAAAGTAGGTGATTTATTGCCGATGTCACCAGTTATTTTCTTCGATCCATCACGCCAATTATTAACTACTTATAGTGGTGCATGGTTAGAGTCGAAAGATATTCAGGATACTAAATTAACCTTGGCATATATCGATGGTATTAATGCGCGTTACGATAATCAGTATCAAGATTTGACCTTATTCCCAAACAATGATTTTGCGAAGGCAGAAGCTCAAGGTCTCACAACTGATGATGGAATGTATATTGTTGGTGTTGATCACCAGTTTACATCAAAGATTGGTGGTAGTTATTGGTTCGCTGATTTAACTGACATCTTCAAGCAACATTATGTTGCTGCAAGCTATAAAACTAAACTTGATGAAAAAACGAATTTAGATGCACATATTCGTTACTTCGATAACAGTGAAACTGGCGATAAACTTTTTGGTGAAATTGATAGCCAAGCAATTTCTATGGGGGCGAAAGTCAACCATGGTATGCATACTGTTCAATTGGGTTATCAAGAGATGTTTGGCGAGCATGGAGATAAAGCGACACTATTCCCAACATTGGGTGGTTGGGTGCCACAACCTTATTTAGATAACTGGTCGGTCGCGAGTTTTATCCGTAAGGATGAGAAATCTTGGAGCGTAGGTTATACCTATAATTTTGAAGAAATGGGTGTACCAGGATTATCTGCAACTGTACGTCATTTCCAAGGTTGGAATATTGATACGGCAACACCAGGTCGAGGTCGCGAGAATGAAAATAACATCATCGTGAACTATGTTGTGCCAGAAGGTAAGTATAAAGGTCTTGGTTTCAACTATATGTTTATTGATACTAATTATAACAACATCAATGTTCCAGGCACCTTGAGTGATTTAGAAGAGCATCGTGTGGCGTTAAGTTATAGTTATAAATTCTAAAAAATGAAATTGATCTCGATATGATGAGCAAGGATCATATCGAGATCTTATCAAGTCATATTCAGAGGGTGAATATTGATTTTAAAAAAAATAAGTAAAAACAGTAATTTATTTAATTGGTAAAAAGAAGGATGCAATCGTAAATTTGTATCAGTTGAAAGGTACAGAGCAGTTAATATAAGCCTGTAAAACTATCATTTGTAAACATCAACTGATGATTGTTTCACAAATATATGATCAGTTATAGACAGTTAGAGGACTATGATGAGCACTGTTCAAATTCCAGAATATAAAACGGATTCATTCTTTGGTTTAGAAGATAAATGGATCGAAACTGCTGAAGGTGAGTTAACCCATTATCATGAAATTGGTGAAGGCACGCCTATTTTATTCCTTCATGGTTCTGGTACTGGTGTATCAGCAGCTGCTAACTGGTGGTTGAATTTACCTGCAATTGGTGAGCAAGCGCGTTGTATCGCAATTGATACCATTGGTTATGGTCAAACTGTCGTTGCACCAGGAACTCAATACGGTATCCGTGCATGGGTTGATCATGCAATTCGTACTCTTGATGCACTTGGTATTGAAAAAACATGGTTAGTAGGTAATTCTCTAGGTGGTTGGTTAGCATTCCAATTGGCACTTGATTATCCAGAGCGTGTACTCGGTATTGTTTCAATGGGTACAGGTGGTGCAAAACAAACTGCAGCCCTAAAAGCGCATGCAAACCCAGTTTTAACAGAAGAAGGTATTCGTAAGACACTTTCAATGTTCGTTGTAAATAAAGACTTAATTACAGATGAGCTGGTAAAAGTACGTTTTGATTCTGCGGCGAATGACTACGCATCTGATCGTTTAATGGATGTTGTGGGTGCGCGTGACCGTGATCGTTTCGAGTTCCCATTAGACTTTGAAAAAATGAAAGATATTACAGTTCCTGTATTATTGATTCATGGTACTCAAGATGTGGTGATTCCTGTGTCTCGTACTTGGGACATTTTAAATATCGTTCCTAATGCTGATGCACATATTTTCAGTCAGTGCGGTCACTGGTCGCAAGTTGAAAAAGCAGAAGAATTTAATACGGTGATCAAAAATTATCTAGCAGTTCATGGTGTTAAATAATTTAAGATCCTAAAAAACTAAAAAAGAGGATGATTTAATCATCCTCTTTTTTAAAACTGAAAATACAGAACATGTGTTCAATACGTTTAAATCTGCATATTGATAATCAATATTGAGCATTGATCTGTTTTAATTCATTAGACTTAAGTGGTAGAGCAAGTCTAGTTAGTTAATGGGTTGTTTAAAAATTAGTCTAATGTAAAGCCTGAATTCATAGAATTTATGATGATATTCGTAAAACTTTATTAGACTAAAGTCTAAGACTGATGGTTGAAATAAAAAATAAAAATCACCGCTATGTTTAGCGGTGATCATTAATTTGAAAAAAAATTAATTAATTACGATTAATATCAAGGTAAAAAACAGAGCTCAGTAAGTCCATAAATTTTTTGACGCCTTCTGAGTTAGTACTTTTTCTATAGCTTGCAAATAAATCGATTGAAGGTAATTCCACGTCTAGCGGGCGAATCACGGTGTTGTTCATCGTCAGTGGTGCGATATATCCAGGTAAAAAAGTACAGCCCAGGTTCATGCCAATAGAATTAATGTTAAAGAGGATATTGTCTGCAGTTTGAACAATATTTAAATTGATTTGATGGTATTTTGCAAAATCTAGAATGATCTTATTTAGGGTTTGAGATTGCTGTTCAGAAGGAATAATGAAATCGATTCCATCGAGCTCTTTTACTGGAATGCGATCGTATTTAGCGAGTGGGTGATCTTTGGGTAGTAAGAAAATCAAAGGTTCTCGTAAAACAAATTGACTTTCGATTTCATCACTAAATAGATTTTGACGAGTAAAAGCGATATCAATTTCGCCTTTTTTTAACATTTTTGACTGATCGGAATTGTTTAAGCTTAACAATTCAATCTTTAAATCCCGGTTTTGAACACGAAGATTAGGGAGAACGTAAGGAAAAATTTTCATTTCAACGACAGGAACAAAGCCAATACGTAACAATTGCTGTTTAGATTTGGCAATCTGACGAGTCATTGCGACTGCTTTGTCTGCTTGGGCTATCGTTAGGCGAGCTTGTTCAAGGAAGACTTGACCCTCCTCAGTGAGTTCTACCTTGCGTTTTGTACGATAAAGCAAAGGGACGCCAATTTCATCTTCAAGATCTTTAATCTGCTGGCTCAATGATGGCTGAGCAGTATAAAGGCGCAAGGCTGCTTTGGTGAAGTTGAGTTCTTCTGCCACAGCAATGAAATATCGTAGGTGTCGTAGTTCCATAAAAAATCATCCAAAGATTGATTCATATAATGTCTAAATATGATCAAGTGCGAGTATAGTTCACAAATGGATATTCGGTGAAGTGGGGCTGAGCATATTGAAATATCAACGTTATTATTAAAATATGGTAAAATTCACGTATTGAGCGATTGATTAATTTATCGATAAAACATCTTGATTCAAACAAAAAAAATATTTCCCCAAAACCCGTTCAAAACTCATTATCTCTGCAAAGTTGAGTCTATTAGTTTGTGTCTAATTTAGTCACAGGAGAGCTTTTCATGAGTGGGAAAATTGATGTGCGCGAAATCGATGCTTTAGTCGATGCACAAAATGGACGTATCACGCCATCTATTTATACAGATCCAGATATCTATGAACTAGAACTTGAACGTGTGTTCGGTCGTACATGGTTATTCCTTTGCCATGAAAGCCAAATTCCAAAGGCTGGTGATTTCTTCAATACCTATATGGGTGAAGATCCGATCATCGTGGTACGTCAAAAAGACGGTTCAATCAAAGCATTATTAAACCAATGTCGTCACCGTTCAATGCGCGTGAGCTTTGCTGACTGCGGTAACACTCGTGCGTTTACATGTCCATACCATGGTTGGTCTTATGGCGTAGACGGCTCTCTTAAAGATATTCCTCTTGAAGATCGTGCATTCCCTCAAGGCGCATGTAAAGAGAAGTGGAGTTTGATCGAAGTAAACCGTGTGAAGTCTTATAAAGGCTTAATCTTCGGTTGCTGGGATGAAACAACTCCAGACCTTGAAGAATACATGGGTGATATCGCTTGGTACTTAGATGGTGTATTAGATCGTCGTCCAGGTGGTACTGAGATCATCGGTGGTGTTCATAAGTGGGAAATCGAATGTAACTGGAAATTTGCGGCTGAACAGTTTGCATCTGACCAATATCATGCATTGTTCTCTCACGCATCTGCGATTCAAGTATTAGGTGCTAAACCTGATGACGAATCTTCGAAGAAACTAGGTGCTGCGCAAACTGCACGTCCGGTATGGGAAACTGCGAAAGACGCGATCCAATATGGTTCACGTGGTCACGGTTCAGGCTTCTTCTTTACAGAGAAACCAGATGCAAACGTATGGGTTGATGGTGAAGTAGCAAACTATTTCCGCGAAACTTACGAAGAAGTTAAAGAACGTCTTGGTGAAATTCGTGCGTTACGTCTTGCTGGTCACAACACGATGTTCCCAACATTGTCTTGGTTAAACGGTACAGCAACACTTCGCGTATGGCACCCACGTGGTCCAAACAAAACTGAAGTATGGGCGTTCTGTATTGCGGATGCTGAAGCGTCACAAGAAGTGAAAGAAGCGTTTGAACGTTCTGCGACACGTGCATTTGGTCCAGCTGGTTTCTTAGAGCAAGATGACTCTGAAAACTGGATCGAAATTCAAAAAGTCTTACGTGGTTACAAAGCGCGTCAAAACAAACTCATTATGGAAATGGGTCTTGGCAACGAGAAAATTCGTGAAGATGGTATCCCTGGTATCACTAACTACATTTTCTCAGAAACTGCGGCACGCGGCATGTACCGTCGTTGGGCAGACTTGCTAATCCATGAAAAATGGGAAGATGTTGAGAAAGCAGCTGACGAATATGAGAAGGAGCTTATGAAATGAGTCAAGTGAGTTTAGAACTTCACCATCAAATTAGCCAATTCCTCTATCGTGAAGCGAAATTGCTTGACGATTGGAAATTTCGCGACTGGTTAGATACGTTAGCTGAAGATATTTCTTACACGCTACGTACAACACCAAATGCTCAAACGCGTGACCGTCGTCGTTCAATTGAACCACCTACAACTTGGGTGTTCAATGATACGAAAGATCTTTTAGAGCGTCGTGTTGCTCGTCTTGAAACAGGTATGGCGTGGGCTGAAGAGCCTCCATCACGTACAACTCATATGGTGAGTAACGTGATCGTAGAAGCTACTGAAGTTGAAGGCGAATACGATGTATACGTTACATATCTTTTGTACCGTACACAAAAAGAGAAAGATGTCACGATTTACTGTGGTAAACGTCATGACAAGATCCGTAAAGTTGAAGGTGGCTTAGGCTTCCAAATTTTCAACCGTAAGATCACGCTTGATCAAGTTACCTATAACTCTCACAACCTGAGTGTATTCTTCTAATGAATAAGATTTTTGTTTGCCAAGTTGACGAATTAGACGAAGGCGAAGCGTTGAAAGTAGATTGCGGCGTTAACGGTATCGATGCGCTTGCAGTGTTTAACAATGGTGGTGAGTTCTTCGCAATGAATGACCGTTGTTCTCATGGTAATGCTTCAATGTCAGAAGGTTATCTTGAAGACGATGGCACTGTCGAATGCCCATTGCATTCAGCTCGCTTCTGTTTAAAAACCGGTCAAGCATTATGTTTACCAGCGACAGATCCAATTCAAACTTTCCCAGTGATTGTTGAAGATGGTGCGTTATACGTTGAGATGGCAGGAGAGTAATCATGGGTTGGCTTAAAGGCGAAGTTGCACTGATCACAGGTGGTGGTTCTGGTTTAGGTTGGGCTTTAGTTGAACGCTTCCTTGAAGAAGGTGCACACGTTGGTGTGTTACAACGTTCACAATCTAAAGTCGATGCTTTAAAAGAACGCTTTGGTGATCAAATTGTTGCAATCGCTGGTGATGTTGCCAACTATGAAGACAATGTCCGTGCTGTAAAAGCAACTGTTGAGCGTTTTGGTAAGCTTGATTGCTTTATTGGTAATGCAGGAATCTGGGATCACTACGCAGATATCGTCAATACTTCAGGTGAGCAACTTGATAAAGCGTTTGACGAAATCATGGGAATTAATACGAAAGCATTAATTCTAGGTGCTAAAGCTGCACTTGATGAGTTAGTAAAATCTGAAGGTTCGATAATCTTCACACTATCTAACTCAGCATTATATTCTGCGGGTGGTGGTCCAGTTTACACAGCATCTAAGCATGCTGGCGTAGGCATCATGAAGGAATTGGCGTACGAGCTTGCACCCAAAGTTCGTGTGAATGCTGTTGCGCCGTCAGGTATGAATGTAAACATTAAAGGTGCTGCATCATTAGGCCAAGAAAATCTAGGTCTTTTAGATGCGCGTGATCCTGAGAAAATCGCGCGTGGTATGCCGTTGAACTTCTTACCTGAGCCTGAAGAAATGACAGGTTCTTATGTGCTCTTGGCATCTCGTCAAAATAACCGACCTTTAACTGGTGTTCTGATCAATGCAGAATGTGGTTTGGGTATTCGTGGTCTACGTCAACCACGTGCTGGTTTCTTTGACGAATAAAATCTAGTCTAAAAAATGGACTTATCGGCAGCCTGTTCTAAGGCTGCCTTCCTTTTAAGGAGTCTCTCATGGCCGTTAAACTTATTTGTGCTTCGCACAGTCCTTTAATGGAATTTGCTTCACCTCAAGATCAGTCAAAAGAGCAAAAAGTACGTGCTGCTTTTGAACAATTATCTGCTGAAGTAAAAGCTTACGATCCAACACTGATCATTACTTTTGGTCCAGACCATTTTAACGGTTTTTTCTACGACCTTATGCCAAGTTTCTGTGTCGGTATCCGTGCTACGGCTGCTGGTGACTGGGATTACGGTAAAATTGACAATAAAATCGATGTTCCTGAAGACAAGGCTTTGGCGCTTGTGCGTCAAGTTCTAGATGAGGGTGTTGATGTTGCATACTCATATCGTATGCAGGCTGACCATGGTGTGACTCAACCATTACACTTCCTTTGTGATGGAAAACTTGATCGTTATAAAACGATTCCAATATTTATTAATGGCGCTGCCGCTCCAATGCCAACCACAAAGCGTACTATTGCTTTAGGTCGTGCGGTTGGACAATATATAAAGTCACTTAATCTTGAAAATGAGCGTGTACTTGTATTGGGTACAGGTGGTTTGTCTCATGATCCACCAACACCTCAAATGGGTTCAGTGCCACCAGAAGTTGAAGAGTTTTTAATTGCTGGCCGTAATCCAACTGAAGAAGCACGTAATGCGCGTCAAGCGAAAATTATTGCAGTTGGTCAGAAACTTGCTGCTGGAGATACATCAGTTGCAGTACCGCTGAGCCCTGAGTGGGATATCGCATTGCTTGAGAAATTTAAACAAGCAGATTTTGCTGCAATGGAAGCGATGACTGAGGCAGAAATTCGTGTCGAAGGTGGTCGTGGTGGTCAAGAAGTGCGTTGCTGGATGGCAGCATTTGCTGCACTGAGCGAAGTTGGTGAGTATGAAATGACAACTCACTGCTATGAAGATATTAGTGAGTGGATTGCGGGCTTCGGTATCGTATCTGCGGAATTAAAAGGTTAATCCCATGAGCAATGTAAACAACATCGTCATCGTTGGTGCGGGTCAAGCAGGCGCAAGTGCGATCCTTGAGCTTCGTGCAAACAAATATGAAGGTAAAATCACATTAATTGGTGATGAAACGCATCTTCCTTATGAGCGTCCACCACTGTCTAAAGACGTGATTTTAAAACCTGAAGAAACCAAGATTGAAATTTTATCTGAAGAAAAATTAGCAGATCTTGGTGTGACAGCAATTCGCGGTAATGGTGTCGTGAAAATCAACGCTGAAGCCAAAACTGTCGAACTTCAAAATGGTGATGTTGTTGCTTATGACAAATTGCTGATTGCAACTGGCGGTGCAGCACGTCGTCTTCCAAACTTCGATGCACTTGGCAAACATGTTTACACGCTGCGTAATCTTGAAGATTCACAAGCCCTTGTACCAGTGTTACAAAAAGGTCAACGTATCATCCTGATTGGTGGTGGTGTAATCGGTCTTGAGCTTGCATCATCTGCACGTTTCAAAGAATGTGAAGTCACTGTCATTGAAATGGGACCAATGGTGATGGGGCGTTCATCGCCACGCATCTTGAGTGAATTCTTGCTTGAACAGCAAAAATTGGCAGGTGTGGATGTTCGTCTTTCAACTTCAATTGCAGATTGCAAGCTTGATGGCGAAGAAATTGTGGTGACTTTAGCTGATGGCGAAGAACTTCGTGCGGATGCTGTGGTTTACGGTATCGGTATTGTGCCAAATGCACAGTTGGCAGTTGATGCTGGTCTTGACGTTGATCTCGCGATCAAAGTAAACGAAAATTGCCAAACCTCGAATGCTGATATTTATGCGGCAGGTGATGTGGCAACTCAACTTCGTGACTGTGGTAACCACCGTCGTGTTGAGACTTGGGAAAATGCCAATCTTCAAGCAGGTATCTTTGCACGCCATGTGATGGGTGTAGAACATCCTACTCCTAATCCAGCATGGTTCTGGACAGATCAGTTGGACATTAACTACCAATTCGTAGGTGATATGGCAGCAGCTGAGTGGTTAGTACGTGGTGAAATCAATCCTGAGCTACGTGCAGAATCTTCATTTGTATTGTTCGGTGTGACTGACGGTATTATTGTTGGTGGTATTACGGTAAATGCGGCTAAAGAAATGCGTCATCTTAAAAAATTGATTAGCAAACAAGCTGCATTTGAAGCAGATAAATATTTAGATCTTAGCCAAGACCTTCGTAAACTTGTGAAGTAAACTTGGTGAGATTGTGCAACAGACCTAGGGTAACTTAGGTCTGTTTTTTATGTGCCTAAGAAAATATTGATTTAATTTTGAGCAAATTATGAATTCTAGTTCCTCGAATATAATGGTTGTTGCGAGTATATATGCCTTATTGGTATTGATATGGGCTGCAACACCACTTGCCATTGTATGGAGTGTTGCAGAAATTCATCCAATGTGGGTGCTCATCATTCGATACTTTGGTGCATCTATAATTGCTTTGGCGTTGCTCAAAATGATGCGTGATCCACTCCCGTTTGATCATGTATCGCTGAAAAGTTATGTGGCTGGTAGCCTAAATTTAATAGGTGCGCAGTTATTTATCTACTTAGCAGCAAATTATTTAACGTCAGGCTTAATGGCACTGATCTTCGGATTTTCGCCATTAATTGCAGGTCTCATTGGACATCTCATCCTAAAAACACATAAGTTGTCTATTTTACAATGGAGTGGAATGGTCATTGCCGTATTGGGTCTCACATTTGTTTTTGCAGAATCTGCAGATGAGCGAGTCAATCCTTGGGGTGTGGTTCTGATGCTGATCAGTATGGTGTCGTATATCAGTTCGATTTTTTGGGTCAAAGAAATTAATGCACCTTTAAGCCCCATGAGTCAGGCGACAGGTTCATTAATCTTTTCAGCTTTAGGATCACTCTTAATCATTCCATTCATTTGGCAACAAATCCCAACTGTGCTACCAAGTACGCAAGCGATGGTGGGTTTTTTGTTTACAATGATCATGTCATCAATTGTTGCGATGCTGTGCTATTTTTGGTTAATCCGCCGCTTAGCAGCGTCGACAGTGTCTTTGAGTAATGTCATGACGCCAGTCATCGCCCTAGTTTTGGGGGCATCCTTAAATAATGAAATTATTCATAATGAAGCCTTGTGGGGGATTGTCGTTGTGATGATGGGGTTGCTGATGTATTTTAATCGAGAACTCTTGAAACTATTCTTAAAAAAATGAGTGAAAAAAAGTGGTTTTAATCACACACGTACAACTACATGAATATATAAGATTCATAATGTTACAAAACTATGCTTTAGCCCAAGCTCGAATTTAGGAATACTGAAAAAGTCAGTTCAAATCAGCAAAAAAAATTGAACATTTTTTGCATAATTTGGACTGTTTTACTTTAGCTCAAGTTCAAACTTATCTAAAATAGAAGTGGTACAGTTTGAAATCTATACAAGTTATCAATTTGTCACATTAATATTTTAGAATCTGCTGGTGAAAACGATAGAAATCTATTTATTTTATTTCAAAATTCGTTATCATCGCGCCCTCTAGTTATAACTCTACACAATAGGCTAACTAGAACTCTATAAAGCACCGAGTCAAAGGACCGCAAGTCACCCGACTTATTTCTATTAACCCATATCAGAGATGGTAATTCGATATGAGCGTTTCTTCTGTAAATCCTGCACCTAATTCTACTAACGAATACTATTTGACTCGCCAAAGTCAGATGGAATCTAATGTTCGTAGCTATCCACGTAAATTGCCGTTAGCGATAGCAAAAGCTCAAGGTTGCTGGGTTACTGATGTTGAAGGTACAGAGTACCTCGATTGTTTAGCTGGGGCAGGAACATTGGCTTTGGGCCATAATCATCCTGCGGTCATTCAAAGTATTCAAGACACTTTAGCGAGTGGTCTTCCATTACATACTTTGGATTTAACGACACCTTTAAAAGATGCTTTTACTGAAGCTTTACTTGCTGAATTACCGGGTGGTAAAGAAGAGTACTGCCTACAGTTCTGTGGTCCATCTGGTGCAGATGGTACAGAAGCAGCAATTAAACTTGCAAAAACATATACTGGCCGTGGCACTGTGATCAGCTTCTCTGGTGGCTACCATGGTATGACTCACGGCTCATTAGCAATGACAGGTAATTTGTCTGCTAAAAACGCTGTTAATGGTTTAATGCCAGGCGTTCAATTCATGCCGTATCCACATGAATACCGTTGCCCACTAGGTTTAGGTGGTGAAGCGGGTGTTGACGCGCTTACTTATTTTTTTGAAAATTTCATCGAAGATGTTGAAAGCGGTGTGACTAAGCCTGCTGCAGTTATCCTTGAAGCGATTCAAGGTGAGGGCGGTGTGGTTACAGCACCTGTGAAATGGTTGAAAAAAATTCGTGAAGTGACTGAAAAGCACAATATCGTTTTAATTCTTGATGAAGTACAAGCTGGTTTCGCGCGTTCAGGAAAAATGTTTGCCTTTGAACATGCGGGTATCGAACCTGATGTTGTAGTGATGTCGAAAGCAGTAGGTGGAAGCTTACCACTTGCAGTACTTGGTATTAAGCGTAAGTTTGATGCTTGGCAGCCTGCAGGTCACACGGGTACTTTCCGTGGTAACCAATTGGCTATGGGTACTGGTCTTGCTACGATCAAAACGATTAAAGAACAAAATCTTGCGCAAAATGCACAAGAGCGCGGTGATTTCCTTCAAGCTGAATTGAAGAAATTAGCTGCAGAATTCCCATGTATCGGTAATGTACGTGGCCGCGGTTTAATGATCGGTATCGAAATCGTTGATGAGCGTAAACCTGCTGACCATATGGGTTCACTTCCTGCAGATGGTCAATTGGCTGCTGCAATCCAAGCAGCGTGTTTCAACAACAAATTGTTGTTAGAAAAGGGTGGACGTAACGGTACAGTGATTCGTCTACTTTGCCCATTAATTATTAACCAAGCTGAATGTGAAGAAGTAATTGTGCGCTTTAAGAAAGCAATTTCTGAAGCATTAGTTGCGGTACGAGGCGCTTAATTCATGGTAGATTTTGCAGAACACCGTAAAGCTTTGCTCTGTAATGATGCTGCATCCATTGCTGACTATACGTCAGCAATGGATCAGGCAACTCAAGCAGTAGCAGCTTGGTTACAAAATGACAAAATGTACACAGGCGGTAGCATTAAAGAGCTTCGCAGTGCAATTGCATTTAATCCTTCTAAAGAAGGATTGGGTGTGGAAAAGTCATTAGAGCGTATGGTTGAGCTATTCCTTAATAAGAGCTTAAAAGTACATCATCCTCATTCTTTGGCGCATTTGCATTGTCCTACTATGGTGACTAGCCAAATCGCAGAAGTACTCATTAACGCAACTAACCAATCGATGGACTCATGGGATCAAAGCCCTGCAGGTTCATTGATGGAAGTTCAGTTGATCGATTGGCTTCGTCAAAAAGTTGGTTATGGTGCAGGTCAAGCAGGTGTGTTCACCTCTGGCGGTACGCAGTCAAACTTGATGGGTGTATTGCTTGCACGTGATGCATGTATCGCGAAAAACTGGAAAGACGAAAACGGCAATCCGTGGTCTGTTCAGCGTGATGGCGTACCTGCGGAAGCGATGCGTAACGTTAAAGTCATTTGTTCTGAAAATGCTCACTTCTCTGTGCAAAAGAACATGGCGATGATGGGAATGGGCTTCCAATCTGTAGTGACTGTGCCTGTTGACGAAAATGCGCGTATGGACATGGATGCACTAGAGAAAACCATGGCACACCTTCAAAATGAAGGCAAAATTGTGGCATGTGTGGTTGCAACTGCAGGTACTACCGATGCGGGTGCAATTGATCCTTTAAAGAAAGTCCGTGAAATCACCAACAAGTACGGCGCGTGGATGCATATCGATGCAGCATGGGGCGGTGCTTTAATCCTATCTAATAATCACCGTGATTTGTTAGATGGTATCGAGCTTTCTGATTCAATCACACTTGATTTCCATAAGCATTACTTCCAAACGATTTCTTGTGGTGCATTCTTACTTAAAGATGAAGCGAACTATTGCTTTATGCATTATGAAGCGGAATACTTAAACTCTGCTTATGATGAAGAGCATGGCGTACCAAACCTTGTTTCTAAATCTCTACAAACTACACGTCGTTTTGATGCGTTGAAATTGTGGATGACGATTGAAGCACTCGGTGAAGAGCTTTACGGCTCTATGATTGATCATGGTGTTACTTTAACGCGTGATGTTGCAGATTATATTAAAGCAACAGATGGTTTAGAGTTATTGGTTGAGCCACAATTTGCATCAGTCTTATTCCGTGTAATTCCTGAAGGTTACCCAACAGAATTACTCGATACACTGAACCAAAACGTTGCGGATGAATTGTTTGCACGTGGTGAAGCGAATATTGGTGTGACTAAAGTCGGTCAGGTTCAATCATTGAAAATGACAACTTTAAGTCCAGTGGCAACTTTAGACAATGTGAAGAACTTGCTTGCGCTTGTACTGGCTGAGTCTGATCGCATCAAAGCTTCAATTGCTGATGGTACATATACGCCACCAATCGATTAATAGATTGTTTTTGAAAAAAAGCGCTCAATTGAGCGCTTTTTTGATATTCAAAATTCATAACTTTGACATATTTTTAGATCATGATTGAAGAAATCTTTATGCAGAATTAGGGGGATAATTATTAAAGAATAAGTAGGTAATAAAAATATCAGTATTTAACCGTAATTATTATAAATCGTTGAAATATAATTAAAAAATAAATAAGCAGGTTGGTGTAATAAAAATAATAAAATCGTAATAAAGCTGTAACCTTATTGTCATATTATCAAATCAAAATGCATGTATCGAAATAAGTACAATACTTCAATAAAAAGTAGCGTACTCCAAATTTGCATAAATTGAGAGATAACATGATGCGCTTTACAAATATTGCAATTGCATTAGCACTTTCTGGGGCAGCTGTAGCAACAACCGCAAATGCAGCACGTGACACAATTCAAATTGCGGGTTCTTCTACAGTATTGCCATATGCAAGTATTGTGGCTGAAGAATTCGGTAATAACTTCCCTCAATTTAAAACACCAGTAGTTGGTTCAGGCGGTTCGTCGGGTGGTTTAAAACAATTTTGTAATGGTGTTGGCGACAATACGATCGATATTGCTAACTCATCTCGTGCAATTAAATCGAGCGAATTGGCTGAATGTAAGAAAAATGGCGTTAACCAAGTATTAGAAATTAAAATCGGTTACGACGGTATCGTATTTGCTTCAAATGCTAACAAAGCAGCTTATAAATTACGTCCACAACATGTATTTGCAGCTTTGGCAGCTGAATTGCCTTCAAACGGTAAAATGGTAAAAAACCCATATACACGTTGGAATCAAATTGATAAATCATTACCAAATGAGCCAATCACGCTTGTAATCCCAGCTTCGAATCATGGTACACGTGAAGTCTTCCAGGAGAAAATGGTGGACGCTGGTTGTGAATCGTATGCTGCTATTAAAGCTTTAGATAAAGATGCCAAAAAGAAAGCTTGCACAACGTTCCGTAAAGATGGTCGTGTTGTGGAAATTGCGGGTGACTATACAGAAACACTTGCACGCTTAAAAACTTCTCCAAGTGCTGTTGGTGTGTTTGGTTTAGGTTTCTATGATCAAAACCGTGACCGTTTACGCGTTGCAACTGTGAACAATGTGGCACCGTCTGAAAACACGATTTTAAATGGTTCTTACCCTGTATCACGCCCATTATTCTTCTATGTAAAAGGTGAACACTTGAAATCAATCAAAGGTTTACCACAGTTTACTGAGTATTTCTTAAACAAGCGTGTTTCAGGTAAAGGTTCTAAGTTAGAAAAAGCGGGCTTAATTTCACTCTCTGACAAAGAACGCGCATCAATTTTGGCAAACTTTAAAGCAGGTAAAGCTGTTAAGTAATCAAACGACAAACTAATGGCAGGAATTATCCTGCCATTGGTTTTTTCATTGAAAAAAGTTTTTTCAAACCATGAAAATTGAAAAGACAGTGGAGAATACATGAATCTGCTACTTATAGGTGTGTTACTGGCGATCATCGCCATTGCCTATCAAATCGGATTACGCAAAAGCCGTAACTTAGCAGGTCAGGGAAATAACTCTGCCGCTTTGCATTCACGTCCTGGTTACTATGGGGCATTAGTTGCGTTGTGGTGTGGTATCCCTGCATTTTTAATTTTGATTGTTTGGAACTTGGTTGAGCCAACGATCTTGGAGCAGGTGGTGCTTAATCATTTGCCACAGGATATTAAAGCAAGTCTAGATCCAGCAAGCCTAAACGTAGTTGTTGACCGTGTTCAAGCGATTGCATCCGGATTTGGTGTCAGTGATACAGCAACGTCCTATGAAGTTGCAGCTGCAGAGCAACTGAGTAAATTTTCAACTATTGGCTCTTTTGCAAAATTAGCAGTTGTCATTTGCGCTGCATTGGCAGGGTTAGTATGGGCAAAAAAAAGAATTAGCCAAGATTTTAGAGCGCGTAATCAGGTCGAGAAAGTCATCAATGTTGGCTTAGCTTTATGTTCTGGTGTCGCAATTCTTACAACACTTGGAATTGTAATGTCGATGTTTGGAGAAGCGATGCGCTTCTTCAGCTTTGTTAATCCTTTTGATTTCTTCTTTGGAACAGAGTGGAACCCGGGTTTCAGTACTTCGGGAAGTGCAGAAGGAAGCTATGGTTTACTTCCATTGTTGTGGGGTACGCTCATGGTCAGTGGGATCGCACTATTGGTTGCTGTACCAGTAGGTTTAATGATCGCGATTTATTTGGCTGAATATGCTTCTCCTCGCTTCCGTTCTTGGGCAAAACCGACCATTGAAGTTTTAGCTGGTATTCCAACGATCGTTTATGGTGTATTTGCACTCATGATTATTGGCCCATTTATTAAAACTGTAGGGGCAATGGTTGGTATTGATATCAACGCAACGAGTGCGCTCACTGCAGGTTTTGTCATGGGAATCATGATCATTCCTTTTGTGTCTTCTTTATCTGATGACATTATTACTCAAGTGCCTCGAGCATTACGTGATGGATCTTTAGGATTAGGGGCGACCAAATCTGAAACGATTCGTAAAGTGGTCATTCCAGCAGCGTTGCCTGGCATTATTGGTGCATTTTTATTGGCTGCTTCCCGTGCAATTGGCGAAACTATGATCGTAGTTCTAGCAGCTGGTAACAGTCCTCTTTTACACGCAAATCCATTAGAAGCTGTTTCGACCGTAACGATTACGATTGTTAATCAATTAACAGGTGATACTGACTTTGCAAGTCCGCAAGCATTAGTCGCTTTCGCACTAGGACTTACATTGTTTGTGATTACTTTAGGTTTGAACATTGTTGCACTTTACATCGTGCGTAAATACCGTGAGCAATACGACTAATGAGTACTTCTAATCCTAATACTCTCGAGACAGTTGATTCAGCAACAGCTGAGCAGCTTAGAGAAAAGCGTAAGAAGACTATTCAGAATTCTTTAGCTAAACGTCATCGTAAAGAAAAGACGTTCCGTTTCTTCGGTTTTTCAGCAGTGATTGCTGGCTTATTCTTCGTAGTATTGCTATTCGGTAGTATTTTAGCGAAAGGCTTGCCTGCTTTTTGGCAAAGTAGCATGAATTTGCCAATCTATTTCGATCCAAAAATTGTTGAAGTTGGTCCAAAGCCTGTACTGGCTGAAGGTGAGAATCCAGCTCAGTATGAAGAACGCTTTATTGAGTGGCAGACTGAAGTTGGCATGGTGGATTGGGATGCATTGATCATCAATGCCATGATCAAACAAGACCCTCAACTTGAAGCCCAACGTGATGATTTAAGCTATATCTATACGAGCTCTGAAGCATATCGTATCCGTGATATGGTGATGAATGATCCAAGCTTGGTTGGTAAAACAGTGGATGTAAAAGTCCTTGCTGATGCAAATATTGATGTGTGGCTTGCAGGTAATATTGATCGTTCTTTGCCAGATGAACAGCAACAACTTAGTCCTGAGATTCGTCAAATTGCCGATGAACTCAAGGCTAAAGGTGTTATCGAAAATTCATTTAACACGAATATTTTCACGAGTCCTGACTCTCGTAGTTCACCAGCGACATCTGGTTTAGCTGGTGCATTCATGGGCTCATTGTTCATGATGTTGATTGTAATCTTTATTTCGATTCCAATCGGTGTTGCATCTGCGATCTATCTTGAAGAGTTCGCACCAAAGAACTGGATTACAGATATTGTAGAAGTCAACATCAATAATTTGGCTGCTGTTCCATCGATTGTATTCGGTTTGCTTGGTGCTGCAATTTTTATTGGTTGGATGCATTTACCATTATCTGCCCCTTTGGTAGGTGGTCTTGTGTTAAGTTTAATGACGTTGCCAACGGTGATTATTACGACACGAGCTTCTTTAAAAGCCGTTCCACCTTCGATTCGCCAAGCTGCATTGGGATTGGGTGCATCAAGACTGCAAACTGTTTTTCATCACGTCCTGCCTTTGGCATTACCAGGTATTTTAACAGGTGCGATTATTGGTGTGGCTCAAGCATTGGGTGAGACTGCGCCGTTGTTGTTGATTGGTATGAGTGCTTTTGTAGCCAGTGTTCCAGCAAGCCCATTCGATCAATCTACAGCGCTGCCTGTACAGATTTTCTTGTGGCAGGGTAATGAACTTCGTAACTTCTTTGAAGGTCGTACTGCTGCAGCCATTATTGTTCTCCTTGCGATGATGATTAGCTTAAATAGTTTAGCGATCTGGTTACGTAAGAAATTTGAAGTCCGTTGGTAGTCGGAGCAAAATATGAATACAGTAACTTCGCAAGTAACTCAAAATTCCTTAAAAAAGGATCAATCAGTGAATTCAGATCAAACACAATTTACATCTCAAGATGCAAATCAAAAAACGTCAACTTCGTTTGTTTCACAATTTGACACGCAAAGCGAAAATAAAAAAGAAGCAAAATCGGATGTTGTAAAACTGAGTACAACTGATGTTCATGTTTATTATGGTGAATCTGAAGCGATTAAAGGCATTGATCTTAATATTTACCAAAATGAAGTGATTGCTTTTATTGGTCCATCTGGATGTGGTAAGTCAACATTCCTACGTACTTTAAATCGTATGAACGACACGATAGATAGTTGTCGGGTAACGGGTAAAGTCATGTTGGATAATCAAGACATTTATGATCCTAATCTCGACGTAGTACTACTTCGTGCGCAAGTGGGTATGGTGTTCCAAAAGCCAAACCCATTCCCAAAATCAATTTTTGAAAACGTTGCATACGGACCTAAACTCCATGGTTTAGCACGTGACAAATATGATTTAGAAGAGATCGTTGAAAATAGTTTACGTAAAGCGGGTTTGTGGGATGAAGTTAAGGATCGTTTGAATCAGCCTGGAACTGGTTTATCAGGCGGTCAACAGCAACGTCTATGTATTGCTCGAACTATTGCAGTTTCGCCAGAAGTGATTTTAATGGACGAACCTTGTTCAGCACTTGACCCAATTGCTACGGCTAAAGTTGAAGAGTTAATCGCTGAGCTTTCAACACAATATACTATTGCAATTGTTACGCACTCAATGCAACAAGCTGCACGTGTATCAGACCGTACTGCCTATTTCCATTTAGGTGATTTGATTGAAGTGAATTCGACAGAAAAAGTATTTACTCAACCTGATCATCAATTGACTGAGGCATATATTACGGGTCGATTTGGTTAATTAAAAATTTAGAAACATAAATAAAAAGAGTCTTCGGGCTCTTTTTTTATTACAAAAATCTGTGGATGAAATAAGGTTATTCCCTAAAATGGAATTCTTAATAAACTGATATCCAGATGACAATGAAAAAAATACTTTGTTTAACAGCATTAATGACCAGTATTTTTATGTTGAGTGCTTGCTCACATACACCAAATCAAAATCAACAAGTAACCACGCAAATCAATACTTCGAATTTGATCGAACAACGTCTCATGAGTCATCTTAGTGCCTTAGAAGATATTGCATCAGCTCATGGCGGTAATCGCGCAGTTGGAACGGATGGTGGTAAGACAACTGCAACCTATATTATTGAAGAGGCAAAAAAAGCTGGTTTGCACGCTCAGATGTTGCCGTTTGAAAATCGCAATAAGATTGTAGGTCAGAATATTATTATCGAAATCAAAGGTAAAAATCCTGATTTAGCTACGATAATCGGTGCGCATTATGATTCTGTGACCACAGGGCCTGGGATCAATGATAATGGTACAGGTGTAGCCGTTCTATTAGAGCTATTACAACATTATTCAAAATCTGAAAATCATCCTCAAAATACAATTTACCTTGCATTTTGGGATTCTGAAGAAGATGGTATCGGAGGTTCGCAAGATTTTGTTGCTAAAATGACACCTGAACAGCTGAAGGGAATAAAGGCTTATATCAATGTTGATATGGTCGGTACAAAAAATCCGAATATTTTGGTTGCTGATGTAGATAAATCTTCATTAAAAGATTTAGAAGCCCAATTTAAGTCTGCTGGATTATCTGAATCTGACTATAAACCAATGATTGATGGCTTAAAGTCTTTACCTAGTCATCCAGAAGATACTGCGCTTGAAGAACATTTAAAATCATTCTTTAAAGCAAAGAACTTAACGATCAAAGAAGACATCACCACTTTAACAGCAAGCGACACATCACCATTTCTAGGAAAAGTGCCGGTCACATCGATCATTTTATTTAATGAACAAGAACGTCCAGGTGCAAAAGAGGGGGAGATAATTTTAGATTTTGCGCCATGTTATCACCAAGCTTGTGATACCAAGGATTTAGTTGATCCAAAATCTATGATTATGGCTCTAGAGGCGATTCAACATCTGTTAAAAGTCACCAACACTCAATAGTTGAGATGACTGAAGAATTATTTAGGCGTATCTCATTTGAATTGCATCATAGGGTGCAATTCAATTTTTTTTACTGAATAAAAAAGATTTATTCGTAAACTCGATCGAAAATATGTCTTAAAGCAGTTTTGCTATCTAGCTGAATTTTGCAATACACAGTAGAATATGCGCTCTCTTCAAGTCACATTGTGGCATGGTTCAAAAGACCATCCCGTGGAGCCAAAATCAGCATGTTTATCGTGGCCGGTGCACCAGCACACTCTTCTTTTAAGCAAACGCAACTATTAACTCGTTTACAGTCAATTAGTTCGGTTCAATCAATAGAAAGTCAATGGGTTTATTTATTCGACCAAGCGCTCAACGAGCAACAACAGCAATCCGCTTTACAGCTTCTAAATGATGGTGCGTCATTTGAATTACGCCAAGCAGCCACAGATGAGATTCAAATCTTAGTCACTCCACGCGTAGGCACAATTTCGCCGTGGTCTTCAAAAGCGACCGATATTTTCGCGAACTGCAACACACCGGTTCATCGTCTTGAACGCGGTGTTTTGTTTACTTTGAAGGGTGTAAAAGACGTTTCAAATGAAATTAAGCAAATTCTGCATGACCGAATGACAGAAAGTGTTTTCAATCAAATTGACGATGCTGCTGCTTTATTCACTGAAACTGAGCCAAAACCGCTGAACTCGATTGATATTCTAGGTCTAGGTAAAGAAGCGCTCGTTAAAGCAAACTCTGAATTTGGTTTTGCTTTATCGGATGAAGAAATTGATTACTTGACTGATGCATTTATCAAGTTAGGTCGCAATCCGCATGACATTGAACTCATGATGTTTGCACAAGCGAACTCTGAGCATTGTCGTCATAAAATCTTTGGTTCAGAATGGACAATTGATGGTGAAGTCCAACCATTGTCATTGTTCCAAATGATTAAAAATACCTATAAAGAATCACCTACAGATGTATTGTCAGCATATAAAGACAATGCTTCAGTGATTGTTGGTTTTGATACGCAACGTTTTTATCCGAAAAAAGATGAAAACGGTCATTATGTTTATAAATATAAGAGCCAAGCTGCCCACATCTTAATGAAAGTGGAAACCCACAATCATCCTACAGCGATTGCACCATTTGCAGGTGCGGCAACAGGTTCGGGCGGTGAAATCCGTGATGAAGGTGCAACAGGTCGTGGTGGTAAGCCAAAAGCAGGCTTAACAGGTTTCACTACATCTAACTTGAATATTCCAGGCTTCGAACAGCCATGGGAAGAAAACTACGGTAAACCATCTCGTATGGCATCTCCACTTCAAATTATGATTGAAGGTCCATTGGGTGGTGCTGCCTTTAACAACGAATTTGGTCGTCCTGCGTTAAATGGTTACTTCCGTACATTCGAGCAAAATGTAAATGGAGATGTAAAAGGTTTCCATAAGCCAATTATGATTGCTGGTGGTTACGGTAACATCCGTCCTGACCATGTTGAAAAAGATGCGATCCAACCGGGCGATTTATTGATCGTGCTTGGTGGTCCTGCAATGCTCATCGGTCTTGGGGGGGGTGCGGCATCTTCTGTAGATAGCGGTACAATGGGCGAGAACTTAGACTTTGCTTCTGTACAACGTGAAAACCCAGAAATGGAACGTCGTTGCCAAGAAGTAATTGATACCTGCTGGCGTATGGAAGACCACAACCCAATCGTGTCTGTACATGACGTGGGTGCAGGTGGTATTTCAAATGCGATGCCTGAACTGGTAAATGACCACGAATTAGGTGCAAAACTTGATCTTCGTAAAGTACCATCATTGGAGCCAGGTATGGCGCCAATGGAAATTTGGTCAAATGAAGCGCAAGAGCGTTATGTATTGGCGATCCGTCCATCTTCATTAGAATTATTTGAATCAATCTGTGCGCGTGAACGTTGTCCGTTTGCCGTATTAGGTGAAGCGACTGAAGCGCGTCATTTAACGGTTGAAGATCCATTGTTTGGTAACAACCCAGTTGATGTACCAATGCAAGTGATCTTAGGTGGTACGCCACGTATGAGCCGCGCGTATGACTGTATAGAACGTCACGGTGATGACTTTGATGCTGCACAAGTGACTGATCTTAAAGATGCGATTTACCGTGTGATTAAGAACCCAACAGTTGCGTCTAAATCATTCTTAATTACCATTGGTGACCGTTCAATTACAGGTATGGTTGCACGTGACCAAATGGTTGGTCCATGGCAAGTGCCTGTAGCAGATGCTGCGGTAACAACAACAAGTTTAGTGGGCTACACAGGCGAAGCAATGGCAATGGGTGAACGTCCACCTGTAGCATTGTTAAATCCTGCGGCATCTGCACGTTTAGCAGTGGCTGAGTCAATCACCAACATCATGTCTGCAAAAATCGAGAAAATCAGCGACATTAAATTGTCTGCGAATTGGATGGCTGCAGCAGGTCAAGTAGGCGAAGACCAAGCATTATTTGAAGGTGTAAAAGCCATCGGTATGGAAATGTGTCCTGCGCTTGGCATCGCAATTCCTGTAGGTAAAGATTCTTTATCGATGCGTACGACTTGGAATGACGAAGGTGAAGATAAGTCTGTAACTTCTCCAATGTCAGGTGTGATCACAGCATTTGCACCAGTGACTGATGTGCGTAAGACATTAACACCAGAATTGAAAAACTTAGATTCAGTACTTGTACGTATTGATTTGTCTAAAGGTCAATTCCGTCTTGGTGGTTCGATCCTTGCGCAAGTGTATAAAGCAATTGGTTCGGTTACACCAGATGTAGATAGCTTCGATGACTTCAAAGCATTCTTTGCATTGGTGCAAGATTGGAACAACCGTGGCTTAATTAAAGCTTACCATGATATCGGTGATGGTGGTTTAATCGCAACTGTTGCAGAGATGATGTTCGCTTCACGTTTGGGTGTGGCTTTAGAAGATCAATCTGTAGCAAGCTTATTTGCTGAAGAAATTGGTGCAGTATTACAAATTGCTAAAGCTGATTGGGATGCACTACAGACTGAAGTTTCAGCATCAAGCTTAAAAGATGCGATCAGTGTCGTTGGTACAGTGAATACTACTGATACGCTAACGATCAATGGTTTAACGCTAGATCGTGTTGAACTGCAACAAGCGTGGACTGAAGTGTCACATCAGATTCAACGTTTACGTGACAACGTGGAAACTGCAGATCAAGAATATAGTCTAATTGCGAATAAAGATCATAAAGGTCTTATTGCAAAAGCGACATTCGATTTGAATGAAGAAATTGAAGCACCGTATATCAATACACGTCGTCCGAATATGGCAATCTTGCGTGAGCAGGGTGTAAATGGTCATGTGGAGATGGCAGCTGCATTCGACAAAGTTGGTTTCAATACGATTGATGTCCATATGAGTGACCTACTCGCTGGTCGTGTAAGCCTTGATGAATTTGAAGGTTTAGTGGCATGTGGTGGTTTCTCTTACGGTGACGTTTTAGGCGCTGGTGGTGGTTGGGCGAAGTCAGTATTGTTCAATCCTAAACTTCGTGATCAATTTGAGAAATTCTTTAACCGTCAAGAAACATTCTCACTCGGTATCTGTAACGGTTGCCAAATGTTGTCTCAATTGGCTCCACTCATTCCAGGTGCTGAAAACTGGCCACGTTTCCATCGTAACGTATCAGAAATGTTTGAAGCGCGAGCTGTAAACGTTTGTGTTGAAAAATCTAAATCTGTACTGTTAGAAGGTATGGAAGGTTCGATTTTACCAATTGCTGTGGCGCATGGTGAAGGTCGCGTTGTTGCAGCGGACAGCTCTATTGCTGCATTGAATGCGGGTAATCAAGTGACTTTACGTTATGTTGATAGCCAAGGTAATCCAACTCAACATTACCCATTGAACCCGAACGGCTCACCTGAAGCAATTACAGGTGTGACTTCAACTGATGGTCGTGCAACGATTATGATGCCTCATCCAGAGCGTAACTTCCGTGCGATTCAGCACTCTTGGAAACCTGAAGATTGGGATCAAGATGGTGCATGGTTACGTATGTTCCGTAATGCTCGTAAGTTTATTGGTTGATTAAATCAATAGATTGAAAAAGCCACCATAAGGTGGCTTTTTCATAGGTAAATTATTGTTTTGAAGATGTAGAATTGAGTTGAAAAAAAATAAAGAGTTCTCAAATGTCTGGTCTAATTTAAAAAGTATTACACTTGCGTGAATTGCTAATAGCTAGGGCTACAGATAGTTATGAAAAAGGTACCTCAGAGGCATTTCAAGAGCTTAGAAAAGAATTGCTGATAAAAAACCTTTATGGATATATTCCATTTATTGTTAAAGATACAAATACCTTAGATGAGTTTGAAGCGAGAATTAAATGGGATTTTAAATCTTATGTGGAACGTGAGAATTATATTTATTCAGAATTTAAAGAGTTATTGAATGTTTTAGAAAGTAGAAATACTTCTCCCTTAGATCAAGTAGTGGAGTTGAGAATTAACGAATTAAGTTCTGATTATATTCATCAAATATGGCAGAAAGCATTAGAGCGGAGAGTAACTGATCCTGATGGTGCTATTACATTAGCAAGGACACTTTTAGAGTCGACTTGTAAATATATTCTTGATGAACATCAAATTGACTACGGAAATGCGCCTGATATTAATCAACTATATAGATTAGTCAGTAAAGAATTAAATTTAGCACCTTCTCAACACACAGAACAAACTTTTAAACAGATTCTTGGAGGATGTAGTTCAGTGATTGGAGGCTTAGGATCATTGAGAAACAAAGTAGGGGATGCACATGGTCAGGGCAAAAAGAATTTTAAGCCTGCATCGCGTCATGCTGAATTGGCAGTCAATTTAGCTGGAACAATGTCAGTTTTTTTATTTTCAACGTGGAGCTTAAAAGAAAATAATGAATAAATTTATTAATAAAAAGCATTGTTAAATAGTATCTTAAATTTACCTTATGGAAAAATAAATTTAGATTCGCTAACATGAGCTTATTCAGCCACCATTTTGGTGGTTTTTTGTTTTTATAGATTTGGTTTCAAAATCTTTCTCCCACTGGACTTGGTTTGGTTTTTGCTTTTATATAGAGGTTAGGACAAGTGTGTTTATTGGACATATAGCTAACCATAATAAGTAAGAATTTAATGCGGTTCGTTTTTAACTCAGGTATGAGGTGACGATATGACCAAAACAATGATGATACTGAACAAACACGAGTTGAGGCAAAAAGGCTGGAAGCTATTCGCTTTTGTGGCCAGTCTTCAAATCCTATTTTTAATTGCAGGTTATTTCTTAACTGCGTAAAAAAAAGCCACCTTAAGGTGGCTTTCTTTAAATTCGAATTTAAAGCTCAGTTCATGAATCTTTAAGTTGATGCTGATCGAATAAATGATTACAAGCTACGACATTGTCCTTCTTTGTCCCCCTTAACGCGGTTTTGTCCGCCTTTTGGAGTTTGGCTATTTGACTCACATTTTAAATTACCATCGACCTGATTTGCAGTAACCTGAATGCTTGAACGATTTTCTTTAAGTTCAATATTGCCATCTACACGGTTATTGTGCAGTTGGATCGTTTTACCTTTTTCAAGTTGAATATTGCCGTCAATGCTATTGTTTTTAGCCGTCACTTGACCAAAATTTCCTTTAGATTCGAGGTTACCGTCAATCGTGCTATTTAAAATAGTTGCTTGCGCATTTGAATAGAGCATTACATTGCCTTTGACTGTAACTTGATCAAGCGTACATGGTTGTGTCACTTTTACATTGTCATCAATGGTTTTATTCTTAATTACACCGTTACAATTAAAGTCAGCGAGCGCTGGAACAGACAAACCTAAAAGTAGGGATGATAAAATTAACTTATTCATTTTAAACTCCTTTCATTATAATATGTTCATAATTGAACCATGTCATGATATGAAAGAAATGTGACAATCCTTTGAATTCCCAGCTAATTTTTTTGCTTTAATGATGATTTGTATAAATAAAACTTAATAATGACTATTTTGTTCAATAACGGAATATATCCAAACAGTCACTCACAAGTAGTGATGCAGATTTTTATCAAAAGCCCTCTATAAGTTAATTCTACTATTTCAATAAACAATTAAATAAAGAATTTTGTAGAGTAAATATTTTTTAAATTGTTGAATTATATGAAAAATACATTTGGAGCTTAAAAATACCTGTAAAATTAAACTGAGTAACTATTAGATCTCTTGCGAAAGTTAATTTAAGAGCATCCAATTCACCATTCCAGCAATTAAATTCATTCTTAGACCAAAGCGTTTCCGTCTATT
>NZ_JBWYIQ010000027.1:0-44756 GCF_056779795.1 Acinetobacter sp. ANC_7682
ACTAAAACGTTTAGCCATTTCTTGAATCTCCAAAGATTAAAGTTACGTTATCTTTAGAGGGACGTGCTGTCCATTATTTTGGCTAGGATCAATCCGCTAAATGTGCTCGTTTTTCATTAACAAATCCCTGTACGAGCCCTGTAATGTCACCATGTTTATAAGTATATTTTGCTGTTAGTGCTGGTAGCTCAGAAGAACGGCTGTTCACATATTCCAAAGCAACTTTTAAATTATGATGTTCATCCAAAGTAAAATTATATCTAACCTGAGGTACGCGAACCCATGCTGTACCAAGAAATGCCGTATAATCAACGCTTTCTGTAGCTGTTTCCAAATTTCCTGTTAGAGAAACAGTTTGACCTAATAGCCAATTATTATAATCGATATAAGCATGACGTATTCTTAGCTTGCCATCACCTGAACCGCCATCCCAAAAGTCGGTTTCGATCTTAGCGTTTAAATCCTTACCATTGATATTTTTCTTTAAATCCACACCTAATCTTGAAGCTGTTAAGTTAAATTCTGATCGGTTTCCATTTGTTCCTTCTAATGGCACCGAGTTTAACTTCCCAAATGTCCCACCGTTAGATGACTCGAAATCAATTGCTCCATCTAAACGTAATTGTCCGTAAAATTTCAAATCATGTTCTGAAAATTGTGACTTAGAGTTATTATTTTTAAGTTGATCTTTTTTAATTTCCTGCTGTTGACTAACTAGAGACTGGCGAACTTTACGATCTTCCTCCATTTGCTGTTTTAATAATAAAATTTGATTTTCTAATTCTAGAATCTTTGAGTCGACCTGATTAGCATATGCTGGTGATACCATAATTCCCAACATACAGATAACGAATTTTTTCTTCATCACATATTCCTTAATATTTTCTATCCATTTCTATGCTTTGCATAGACAAACATAAGATCAGATAAATATAGGCCTAGTGTCTAATATTGTTTGGATATCATCTAAATATTGATTTAGTATTTGTTTTATTTATAGAAAAGGGCTTTGTTGCACAAAGCTATTCTTAAGGGCTTCTTCAGCCATATAATTTTCAAATGAAGAAGCCTACACACAAAATCTACCGCACAACCAATTGGCCCGCATATAACCGAGCACTCATTAATCGCGGAAATATTGCCATTTGGTTTGATCCTACTACGCAATAGTATGCTCTATCAAAAGGCAAACAAGGACGAAATAAAACCTACTCCGACGCAGCTATCCAATGCTGCTTAATGATTAAATCCTTATTTCGTCTGTCTTTACGTATGGTCACTGGCTTTGTGCAAAGTCTGATTAAACTTTGCGGATTAAATTGGACAGCGCCAGATTACAGTACGCTTTGTAAAAGACAAAAGTATATTGATATTGCAATCAGCTACCAAAAAAGTTGCTATGGGCTGCATCTACACATGGACTCTACAGGCTTGAAGTTTCTAGGTGAGGGCGAATGGAAACGCAAGAAACATGGACCTGAATATCGTCGCCAATGGCGTAAGCTACATATTGCTATAGATGCTGAAACTCTTCAAATACGTGCTATTCAGCTCACAACCAATAATATCAGTGATTCACAGGTACTAGGTGATTTACTTAATCAGATTCCACAAGATGAGCAGATTGACTCTGTTTATACCGATGGAGCTTATGACACCAAGCAATGCCGTCAGGTCATTGCAGATCGGCAAGCGCATGCGGTGATTCCACCTAGAAAAAATGCGAAACCATGGAAAGATACAAAGAGCAGCTCGCTAAAGCGAAATGAATTACTTCGAACAGTTAAGCGTTTAGGCAGGACACTATGGAAAAAATGGTCAGGCTATCATCGCCGAAGTTTGGTTGAGACTAAAATGCACTGCATCAAATTATTAGGAGATAAACTCAGTGCAAGGAGCTTTGATAGCCAAGTCAATGAGGTTCATGCACGTGTAGCGGTCCTCAACAGATTTACGGAATTAGGTCGACCACTTACCCAAGTTACGCCTTAAATTTGGCTCAATTAGGGGCGCTTTGCCTTTCAAATCTTTGTGCAACAAAGCCCCCACTAAAGGCAAAAATTGGGTCACACAGCTTAGGATAAGGTCGGATAAGACAGCCAATAAAAAAGCCCTTAAACTTAATGTTTAAGGGCTTTTTTACATTCAGTCAAACTTCTCTGAATTGAATTTTGGTGGAGATGGCGGGAGTCGAACCCGCGTCCGCAAGCACTACACTCGAGATTACTACATGCTTAGATATCGTCTATTATTTTAACCCTCAAAGACCCGACGAACAGGGTTAAGAGAGCGATCCTTTAAGTTTAGTACAACACCCCAAGGCTTGATGTTATACGGACTTGTGTGCGTGCGCTTCAGTCGGGATCTCTAACCACAAGTATTCAGAGATGCGGACAAGCTGCCCTTAGGCAGCTAGAGCGTAAGATTCGTCGTTTGCGACTATTTAAAATGCAAATTTTATTTACGAGAGAAAATGCGCTCTCGGCATGCATCTATGAGTTTCATCACCAGCGTCGAAGCCAGGAACATCCCCAAAGTACAACGCAATCATAGCATAAAAGTTTGAAAATACGACCTCTAATTTCACAACAATTAAACATACACATGCGCTTATTCCAATAATTGAGATAAAATCTCTTTTTTCAAGTTCAAAATTGCATATTTTATGAGTTATTTACTTGCACTAGATCAAGGGACGACGTCAAGTCGTGCGATCATTTTTGATGAACATGGAAACGTTCATGCAACAGCTCAAAGAGAAACTAAAATACGAACACCAAAGTCAGGCTGGGTAGAGCAAAATGCACAAGAGATTTGGAGTTCACAAATCGCAGTAGTGCAGCAAGCAATTGCTGATGCGCGATTACTGCCTAAAGATATCAAAGCTTTAGGCCTAACCAATCAACGCGAAACGACAGTGATTTGGGATAAAAAAACTGGTGAACCTCTAGCCCCTGCGATTATTTGGCAAGATCGCAGAGCAAGTGATTGGTGTAATTCCCTCATTCACCAAGACTTACAAACCAAGATAAATTACACCACAGGACTCCGCATTGATCCTTATTTCAGTGCTGGAAAATTAGTGTGGTTACTTGAAAATATTGATGGTTTAAGAGCTCGTGCGGAACAAGGCGAAGTGGCTTTTGGCACCATTGATAGCTGGTTAGTTTGGAATCTCACTCAAGGTGCTGAACACGTAATTGAGGTCTCTAATGCTTCAAGAACCATGTTAATGAATTTGCATACCCAGCAATGGGACGACGAGTTACTCGCACTATTTAACATCCCAAAAGCAATACTACCCAAAATCGTAGCCTCTGATTGCCATATTGCCAATACAGCCAAAGGTCTCTTAGGTGCAGAAATTCCGATTACAGGGATTCTAGGTGATCAACAATCAGCGTTATTTGGTCAATCATGTTTTGACGTAGGCTCAGCTAAAAACACCTATGGTACTGGCTGCTTTATGTTATTCAATACAGGTGATCAAATTCAACTGAGTCAAAATCAACTCCTCTCCACTTTAGCTTGGCAATGCAAAGAACACACCTCGTATGCGCTTGAAGGTAGTGTTTTTATGGCTGGTGCAATTGTACAATGGTTACGTGATGGACTTCGAATTATTCAAACTAGCCAAGAAGTTGAACAATTGGCGTGTCAAGTTAACAGTACCGATGGTGTCGTACTTGTTCCTGCCTTTACAGGCTTAGGAGCACCTCATTGGGATACGGATGCCCGCGCATTATTATGTGGTATGTCTAGAGGGACAAATAAAGCACATATTGCGCGAGCAGCTCTCGAGTCAATCGCGTTTCAAGTCGCTGACGTTTTAAATGCTATGCAATCTGATATTCAAAATCCTTTAAAAGAATTACGTGTAGATGGTGGTGCGAGTCAAAATGATATGTTGATGCAGTTTCAAGCCGACTTACTGAATGTTCCTGTATTAAGACCGCAACTTTTGGAGTCAACGGCTTGGGGAGCTGCGGCAATGGCGGGTTTAACTGCAGGTGTATTTAAAAATCCGTCTGATATTGCAGCATCATGGAAATTGGAAAGAGCTTTTGAGCCAACAATGTCTGAAGATCAACGTCAATTCCATTTACATCAATGGAATAGTGCTTTAAAACGTTCAAGATCAGATATTTAGTATAAAAAACCGCCTACAAGGGCGGTTTTTTTATAAGAGATACATAGATTTTTCAATATGCGTATGAAGCAATACCTGTTGCAATTGCTTTACCTTCATCATTCACCATATTCATACGCATCGTACAACCTTTGCGACCCATGCGTAGCACTTCAGCAGTGGCAATAAAATACTTTCCGCGCCCTGGTGATAAATAATCCACTCGCATATCTACTGTTGCTAAACGTGAAACTTTCTTTAAAGTTTCAGGCAACATATCAGGTTCTGCACGCTTGTAAAGCTCCCCCATTGCAACAATCCCGCCAATACTATCGAGTAATGTTGCCGCTACACCGCCATGCAAAATCTGGAAAGAAATGTTACCAATGAGATTAGGTTTCATCTCAATATAACCTTGGATTTCACCTTCTACGACACGCATTTGCATTTCGTTGTAAGCGAAATAAGGAGAGGTATTAAATACTTGAGTGAGTTGATTTAATACCACTTCAAGATCTGGTTTAGCACCTAAATGGAGGTTACCCATCCATTTTTTTTGGGAATCGTTCATACAAAACTCAAATTAACATCATGAGAAAAAACCATCAGCATTTTCCCAAAAACCGCCTTAAGGAGGCTACAATTAGACCCAAGTAAAATACCAAACATCGAGATTGTGATGACTTATACGTTTAATCGCCCTGCTTTTCCTGCAACACGCATGCGCCGTATTCGAAAAAATGACAAACTCAGAGCGATGGTGAGAGAAACACATCTTTCTGCTGAACATCTCATTTATCCGGTATTTGTTCTACCAGGTCAAAATCAAACCCAAGAAATACCTAGTATGCCAAATATTCACCGTCTTTCAGCTGATTTGTTGTTAAACAAAGCTGAAAAACTTTTGGAATTAGGTGTATCTAAATTAGCTTTATTTCCAGTTACCCCACAAGAAGACAAAAGTTTAACTGCTGAAGCAGCATGGAGAGATGATGGTTTAGTTCAAAGCACTGTCCGTCTTCTAAAAAAAGAATTACCAGAAATGGTACTCATCACTGATGGCGCTTTAGACCCTTATACAACACATGGTCAGGATGGCATCATCGATGAAACAGGTTATGTCCTGAATGATGAAACTGTTGAGTGTCTGATTAAACAAGGTTTAAGCCATGCAGAAGCAGGAGCCGATGTTTTCGCACCGAGTGATATGATGGATGGTCGTATTGCTGCGATTCGTCAAGCATTTGAAGCAAATGGTCATATTTATACCAATATCATGGCTTATTCTGCCAAATATGCATCAAGCTTCTATGGTCCTTTCCGTGATGCTGTGGGTTCAGCTTCTAATTTAAAAGGTGGTAACAAGTACAACTACCAAATGGACGTTGGCAACCGAGCTGAAGCTCTTCACGAAATTGCACTAGATATTCAAGAAGGCGCAGACATGGTGATCGTAAAACCAGGGATGCCATATCTAGATATTGTACGTGAAGTTAAAGACACATTTGGCATTCCAACATTTGTTTATCAAGTGAGTGGTGAATATGCCATGTTGGCAGCAGCACTCCAAAATGGCTGGCTTTCTGAAAGTGTGATTTTAGAATCATTGATGAGCTGTCGTCGTGCTGGTGCAGATGGAATTTGGACCTATTTTGCTGAAGATGCTGCAAAAATGCTTAAAGATCTGTAATACACTATTGAATCAAAAGCGCTTTTCCATAAAGCGCTTTTTTTCTACTAAAATCATCATCATTGTATTCGAGACCCAACTTTTAACTCACTCATTTAACATCTTACATCTCATCGATCTCTTTACATCATTGAGATTATTTGCACGATTAGAGCTTGAATATGGTCTAATACACCCCGTCATTTTGAAGGTGGATAAAAATGCACGTTGCCATCATTGGATGTGGAATTAGCGGCTTACTAACAGCGCTTGAATTACTCGAACAAGGTTGTGAAATTACCCTCATTGATCAAAAACAAGCAGCTAAAGCTGCATCTTGGGCAGGTGGTGGTATTTTGTCACCTATGTATCCTTGGCGTTATCCCAAAGCAGTCAATCAATTGGCACAACATGGTAAATCGTTATATCAATCTTGGAATCAAAAAATTCAACCATTGAGTGGCATTGATTTCGAAATTCACGATTCAGGCATGTTAATTTTTGATGAAGATGATTTTGAGATTGGACTCAGTTATAAGGCGCAATATAACGAACCGATGCAGCATTGCGATTTACTCGACGAGACTCAATTAAGAAATCTGAATCCACGAGTTTCTAATACTTTCAAGCAGGCTTTGCATTTTCCACAATTGTCTAATGTTCGTAATCCTCGTCTTTTAAAGTCTATTCTGACTTATCTTAAATCACATTCAAAAGTAAAGATTATCGAGCATAAGTGGGTAGAAAAATTACTGATTCAAAATCAGCAAGTGCAATCCATTGTTCTGCATGATCAACATCAAATTAAAGCTGATCAGTATGTTATCGCTACTGGAGCTTGGTCGGCACATTGGGCATCACAACTTGATTTCAATATTCCTGTTCAACCTGTTCAGGGGCAGATGATCCTATTCAAAACCCCTGAAAACTGGCTACCCACAATGTGTATGTATAAGGTCATGTATATGATTCCACGTCGAGATGGCCATATCGTCTGTGGTTCCAGTATGGCGGAATTAGGTTTTGAACATCGCCCAAATTTGAAAACACAACAATCCATTTACCAAGCATGCATTCAACTCATACCTGAACTTAAAAATTTCCCGATTGTGCAACAATGGGCAGGCTTGAGACCTAGTTCACCTGATGGAATTCCATATATTGGTTTAATGCCTGAAATGAAAAACTTATGGGCGAATTTTGGTCATTTTAGAAATGGTTTATGCATGGGGCCAGCTGCAGCGCAGTTACTACGACAACTCATACTGAATCAGACCACCCTCGTTGATCCTAGACCCTATGACCCATCTTTGAAGTTTCAAGTTTAATGTGATGGAAGTAGTTGCTCCAACGCCATTTTGAGTTCTGGATACTGAAATGTATAACCTGCTTGAATAAGTGCTTCTGGTATAACGTATTGTCCATTTAAAACCAATTGAGACTGCTCACCTAACATGATTTTAAACAATGAATCAGGCAGACTTAAAAGCGGTTTCTTGTTTAAAATTTTTGCTGCGGTGCGAACAAAATACACCTGATTCGTTTGTTCAGGAGCAACGAAATTAAAAACTTCGTTTGGAGTGTCATTCAACATCAGAAATTCAATCGCCTGAATCACGTCCTGAATATGAATCCATGCTAAGGGCTGCTGACCTGAACCAATTTTACCCACCAGATTAAATCGAATCGGTAAGAGTAATTGTTGTAAAATTCCTCCGCCATGCCCAAACACCACGCCTAAACGAATGACCTTAATATCAAACTGATTTTTGTATTGGAGCGCCGACCTCTCCCACTCTTGGCAAAGTTCGGACATAAAGATCGGTTGAGATGATCCCTGCTCATTGTTTTTTTTGACCATTCTTGATCAGGATCAATACCATAATATCCTACAGCAGAACCAGAAATAATTCGCTTGGGATGTTGCTGATGGGTCAGCAGATAATGAAATAATGCATCGGTCGTATTCACTCGGCTGTCGATGAGTTTTTGTTTTCGCCTTTGCGTCCAGCGACCATCACCAATACTTTCACCCGCTAAGTTAATAACATAGTCAATTTGAGCGTGTTGGATATCATCGAAAGATTGAACCCATGTCAAACGTGGATGCTTCATTTTTGGATTGGACTGTCGGCTTAAACCAATCACTTGATAATCTTGATCTAGCAAATATGCAACCAAATAAGATCCAATAAAACCTGTTGCACCAGTAACCAAAACGCAAGGATGATACATAGAAATACTCTTATGATCTGATCTCTCTATCATGGTGAAAGATGCCTTTGAGCTCAATTCATGATTACTTATTTACCACCAATTTATTCGCCATGCGCTTCGCTTGTGGACCATAAAACCAAAAGGTAATTAAATATAATGGTATCGCCAGCATCAAAATCATAATTGCACTGAGACTTAAGAAACTGGAATTTTGGACATAGAGTAAAAAGTTCTGCCAAATTTCAGGGTCTTTTCTCGAAAAAAATAAAATACTTAAAAAAACACCAAGAAAGTTATAGCCCCAAAAGATCAAGGTAAAACCTAATGTGAATTTTTTACGTTCTTGATCCGAAGGTGCGCGTTGTTGTTGATGAATAAATTTATATAAAACAACAATCATCGCTATTAAATATGGAAGTGCAGTGACTATTCCTGCAATTGCCGAAGGCAATAACGCTGCCAATATACCTGCAACCAGCGTTAATCCTAAGCAAAGTAAAAAGAACCATAAAAAATATTTTCTTAAAGAAACCATAACTCTCAGACGCGATAAAATCCTGTCACAAAGCATAACCGAAAATAAATCAAATATTTTTAATTTTCTTGTCAACCGAATCACAACCTTATGCGTTATATAAGGTACAAGGTCAGTAGCAACCGCGTAGTCATTGCACCGGCATCCGCAATGATACACGGTGACCTTATACCCCAATGAGACCTATAAATCATGCTTCTTGCAGAAAATTTAGTTTAGCAGCCTAAATTTGAATGACTGAAGTATTTTGGCCGACGATTTCACATCACTCGAATCGTCGGCTTTATTTTTGTAATTTATAAATTTTCTAAATATACTTTTATCCATAGAGATGAGATAACAATCAGAATAAAACCTAGTCCAAATGCATAAAGAAAAAATTAAACATAAAATAAGTCTAAAAAATCGTCTAAATTTTAAATCAGACTTTTGGGATGTATTGAATTATCCCTTCACTCGCTTTCTTATCGGTATCGTATTAATTTGCTATTGCTTTGTTTTTCTTAAAGCTTTTCTTAATCATCAATTTCACATACCGCTTACAATCATCAGTTTACTCTGTGGTGTTTTTTATCAAAGTTATCAAATCATTAAAAACAAAGAAAAAATCTTAATTTATTCAATTTTAAGTCTATTTGTGAGTGCACTTTCATTTATTTCTATACAGAATTCTAGCTCGAATCCATTAATAATTTGGGTCTATCTCTATCTTGGTGCTTACTTAATGATTTTTTCTGTAGAGCATCATCAGAGTTTAACCACACCTTTTGGTGAAGGGCTTAGTTTTTTATTCGCACTTGGAATTTGCTATTGGTTTTTCGAAAAACAGATGCTTAGTGTTGATACAGTATTATCGACATTCATCACAATAATCTTGTTAATATTTTTACTCTATTCGATTTTACATGCCTTTTTTGAAATTAAGCATCATCATTTAAGCCGTTTTCTACTGAGTTTCTTTACTTGTTGTTCAATTTTAATTTTGTCTATTAATCAAATTATAGAACTTTATTCACAGGGCGATATTACATCTGAGCATCGTTGGGTTGAGCGTTTAATTTTATTATTTCGATATTTTTTACTCGGTTTATCGTCTTTATATCTTTTTCAAAACTTAATGCTGCTTCTCAGCTATTTTCCCAATAAATACACGCGTTCTTATTTTTCAGATGTCAAACAAAATACGCTGATCCATATCAAACGTTTTTCAGAAGATCAAAGTTCTAAAACAGAAGCTTGGTTTGCACTCATTTTTACGGTTTCAGTCTATTCTTTAAATTATATCTATCAAATAATTCCCATCAATATGAGTATTTGGCTAAGCATTCTATTGGTACCCTTAGTCATCCAATCTTTTTTTCATCATAAAATAGATCAATCGTTAACAGCAGCTAAACTGCATGCATCCTCTTCTCATAAGCAAATCTCGATCAACTCGAGAATCAAAAATAGAAACAAGAGAAAAAGACGAAAAAAGAGTAAATCGAATAAAAAATAGCGATTAAAAGCTGTCTTATAGAGATGTTAAAAATTTCGATGTTTTAAAGTCCGATATTGGATAAGATGACAATTGAGATGTTTTGGGGTTCGGTAATGGCAGTGCGTTTTTTTCATACTTCAGATTGGCATTTGGGGCAATTTTTTCACAATCATGATCGTGACTATGAACACACACAATTTTTAAACTGGCTACTTGCGCAAATTCAACAAAAACAACCGAATGCCCTGCTGATTGCCGGTGATATTTTTGATGTGGTCAATCCTGCATCATCTGCTCAAAAACAGTTATACCAGTTTCTCACCGATGCCCATGCCATTGCCCCGCATATGCAAACCTTAATGATCGCAGGTAATCATGATTCCGGTTACCGCATTGAACAGGTTGAACCTTTTTTAGCGAAATTCAATGCCAAAGCGGTCGGTATTATTGGCAAACAGGATGGTGAATTTGACCTCGATCGTTTGTTGGTACCTATTTATGATGCTGATAAAAATATCGTTGCTTGGTGCTTAACCCTGCCTTTTTTACGCAGTGCCGAAATTACAGGCTTAAATGAAAATACCACCAACAGCCAAAATGCCATTGCCTATTTACACCAACAACTTATTGCGGAAGCTAAAGCGCGTAAACAACCCAATCAAGCCTTAATTTTGATGTCACATGCCCATATGCAAGGCGGTGAAACCTCAGATTCCGAACGTCCGATTGTGATTGGTAACGAAGAGGCTTTATCCACTGCATTATTTGATGATGTCATTGATTATGTGGCACTCGGTCATTTGCATAAACCGCAAAAAGTTGGACAGGAACATATTCGCTACAGTGGCTCACCTATTCCACTGTCTTTTAGTGAACGCAACTATAAACATCAAGTGGTTGAAGTCACCATTGACCCCGAAGCTGATGAACAAAATCATTTTCAATATCAAGCGCACATTATTCCACGTACCGTGGATTTGATTCGAATTCGTGAACCCTTGTCTGAATTAATCACTACGGTACATGCCCTGCCAAAAGGCGAAATTGACAATCTCAATGCACGACATTTTCTAGAAATTGAATATACGACAGATGCCCCACCGCCTGTAGACTTACGTCAGCAGATTGAACTGGCACTGCCACCAAATCGTTATCGTTTACTGCGTATAGCTCGAATTTATCAAAAAGCAACGGAGCAAAACGATGAAAGTCACAAAGTCGATTTAGCGCCCCCCACCCCTGAAAAATTATTTTTAAGCTTGTGGGAAAAAATGGGCTATGAGCAGGATGAATCGGTGAAGCGTGATTTCTTCACTTTACTTGAAGCGGCACAACACGATTTGGATCAAAAAGCGCACTAAGGACAGGTCATGAAAATTATTCGACTCAGTTTAAACAACTTGGCCTCTTTAGCCGGTGAACAACATATCCATTTTGAACAAGCGCCATTGGCTCAGGCAGGTCTGATTGCCATTACTGGTAAAACAGGTGCAGGAAAATCGACGCTGCTCGATGCCATGTGTTTAGCTTTGTACGATGAAATCCCACGTTTACGTGGCGCAGCTGGCAGCATGAAAGATGTAGGAGGTAAAGACATTTCAATTAAAGATTCGAAGAATATTCTGCGTCGTGGTACCACCGCTGGTTTTTCTGAACTTGAATTTCTTGCCCTTGATGGTAAACGCTATTTGGCGCGGTGGGACATTAGCCGTGCGCGTAAAAAAGTTGATGGCAATTTAAAAGTCGAGCGCTTTGTTCAATGTTTAGATGATGGCGCGACCTTAACGCAAAAAATCTCGGAAGTGACGCCACTGATTGAAAAGCTGATTGGTCTCAGTTTTGAGCAATTTACCCGTGCAGTCCTGTTAGCACAGTCTGAAGTGGGGGCATTTTTAAAAGCCAAAGACCATGAACGTGCAGACTTACTCGAATATTTAACCAATTCGCAAATTTTTAGTGAAGTCAGTAAAAAAGCCGCTGATAAATTTAGTGAAATTAAACAGCAACGTAATGAATTAGAAAAAGATATTGGACGCATTGATATTCTCAGTGAAGAACAACTTGCGGCTTTAAATCAACAACATCAGCAGCTAAAACAACAACTCGTGCATTTAGCACAATCAGAAAAGCTGCTTGAAAATGAACGTAAATGGTATCTTGAGCGTGATCAATTGTATGCTGAAGTCCATGGCAAAAAAGAGATTTATGAAGTTCAGCTTGATGCCGTAAATAAATCCGCAGCACAACAACAATTGCTACAACAGCTTGATGCATTTCAAGCCATTCGTGAACAATATGTACAGCGTGCACGTTTAGAACCACAAAAACTTGAGGTGCAACAAAAACAACTGGCCTTTCAAGCTGAGTTTGTCTCTTTACAACAACAAGCTACTACTGAACAACAGCGCTTAAAAGCCTATGAACATGCCCAAGCGCAATTTGAGCAGCAACGTTTGGATATTAAGCCTCATCTTGAACAAGGCTTAAAGTTGGATCATGACATTCACAGTATTTCTGAACAGTATAAAAAACTCAGTGTAGATAAAGATCAGCTTGTACGCAATGAATTAGAACCGTCAAAACATGCTGTTGAGCAACAACAGACCAGCGTATTGGCTTGGCAAAACAAACAGCAACAAATCAACTTTGAGTTAACCCAAAGCCAATTTTTACAATGCTTTGACCAAGAACCACAAAGTACTTTGCAGGCGCTACAACATTATGTCGAGCAATATCAGTTGCTTCATCAACAAGAGCCAGAACTATTACAACAATCCTTTGCAACGTTAGAACAGCAACAGCAAACCATTGTACAACGTCTGCAAAGCTATGTGGCTCAACATGAAAGTCTTGGCGCTTTGACACAATCGCTAAAAAACATCCAACAACAGCGTGAACATCAGCAAAGTACGGTATTACGACTGCAACATCAACAGCAGCAGCTTGATCAAGTCATTACCCATATCAGCGAAATACACGACCTGACAGGCTCAATCGCTGAACAACAAAAGCAACTGCAGATTATTCAACAGACCCTTGAAAAACGCCTGAGCGAAAAAGCCACACAAGAAGCTGCTTATACTCAACTACAACGCATCTTGGAGGCACAGCGTCTATTACATAGCGAAAACGTGCAGCATTTACGTGAACAGCTAAAAGCCAATCAACCTTGTATGGTCTGTGGTAGCCATGAACATCCGTTTTTAGACCATCATCAACGCTTAGAACAAGGTTTATTGCAACTACACGAGCACCAATTGCAAGAGGCTCGTCAACAATTGGAACAGGTCAATCATGAGGTACAGCAAGCACAGATTGAGCAATCCAAAGTACAGACCTTACTTGAACAGCAACAACAGCGTATGGAACAGCTCACGCAATTCACTCAGCAACAGCTCGAGCACATTCAAGCAGCATTACAACAACTGGGTTCAAATCTCGACACGGCAGACCCGATTCAGTTGCAGCAGCGCATAATGCAGCAGATCGAAACACTGCAATCGCACATTGAACAACAACAGGTGCAAGAACAAGAACTTAGTCAATTGCTTGAGCAATGGCGTAAAGATCAGCAGCAACAACAGCAATTACTATTGAATATTCAACGTCGTGTACAGCTTGAACAAGGTATTCAACCTATTGTGCAGTTACTGCCTGCTCGCTATCAGCAAGACACACCAATACATTGGATTGCCGAATTGCAACAACAGCTGCAGCAGCGTGTTGCATTGCTCACGACGCAAAAACAAGTAGACACATCACTGCTGCAAGCACAGCAAGAACTTGAAAAAATGACGCTACGCTTTGAAGCAGCACAAAAACATGAACAACGCCTGACACAACAGATTGAGCAACTGATTGAGCAAGGCAAAATGTTACGCTCGAAACTTGCTGAACTGACCCAAGACTATGCCGGTCAAAGCTATCGTTATGCTGCAGATTGGCAAAAACATTTAGAAGAAACAGCTGTTGCTCATGCCAATGAGGTGCATGCACAACGCAGTAAAACTGCATATGCTGAACAACAGCTAAATGCAGCCAATCTACAACAGCAGCAGTTGCTCAGTGATTTACATCATCTTGAACAGGCATTACAGCAAGTACAACAGGCTATTCAGCAATGGCAACTGAGCCATCCAACCGTAACCACAGATCACATTGCCACATGGTTAAGCATTGATTTAGCGCAGCATCAACAAATACGCCATGAGTTAAATACTCAGCGACAACTTTTAGAGAATGCCAAAACCGCTTGGCAAGTTTTAGAAGAACGTTATCAGGCACATTTAAAACATCAGCCTGAACATGATCTCAGCATGCTCGAGCAGCAACTTGCGAACTTGCAAACGGAAAAGCTCGCTCAACAAGAAGCGCTCACCGATACAGAAACTCAATTACGCATGAATTCCGCCAATCAAGCCAACTATGCCAAGTATCAAAGCCAAATTGAACAAATTAAAGCGGAGGAATATCGTTGGGGTCGTATCTACGATTTGATTGGGCATAAGGAAGGCACCAAGTTTAAAAAGATTGCTCAAGAGCATCATTTAGATATTTTGGTGGAATATGCCAATCAGCAATTACAGCCGCTTGCGCCACGTTATCAGTTGCATCGTATTCCTGACAGTTTAAGTTTGGCCATTATTGACCTAGATATGAACAGCGAAGTTCGACCTGTGTTGTCCTTATCAGGTGGTGAAACTTTCTTAGTGTCTTTAGCCCTTGCTTTAGCGATTGCTAACATGGCATCAGGTTCAATGAAACTTGAATCACTGTTTATTGATGAAGGCTTTGGCACGCTCGATCCTGCATCACTACATATGGTGATGAATGCCCTCGATCATTTACAAAGTCAGGGACGTAAGGTCGTGCTCATCTCTCATGTACAAGAAATGCATGAACGTATTCCGGTACAGATTCAAGTCAAACCTGTAGGTGCAGGTGCGAGTACCATTAATATTGTCGGTTAATGGTTAATGATAATAAGTTGAAGCCGTCAAATGACGGCTTTAATCTAAGCCAGTTTTCTTAAAGTTAAAATTTGCTCAGCTCGTCCAAAAGGTCCGTTCAGATCATGAAGAATAGATGAAGTTAACCCGATACCGTCATCACCATATTGTTGCACTGTTTCCAGACCTAGCCACTTACCTATTGGCATACGATAGAGATGTATCTGTAAATCTAAATTTGGGAAAGTATAGTTAAACGGCCAACCTTGTCGTGTGACAATTCCATTCGCTGTATCGACCATTCCCATCAACTTCACAAAGTCTGAATGTATTTGTCCTTCAACCATGTCATAAGGATTGGTTAGCCATACAATGCCCTTGCCTGCCCGTCGATCTAAACGGCGTGCCTCAAGTGATTGAATATAGCCTCCAGGCCAGTTTCTAATTTCTTCCCATAAGATCCCCTCGTCAGGATCAGCAACTTTTTGATCTTCTAATCCTGCGACTGCCTGAGTATCACTCATCATCATTCGCCAAGTACGTGCCTGAATGCAGCTTTTAGCATGTGCAGACATGGTCGACTCGATCAATTCAATGGTTTTTCCAGGTCGAATAATTCGAGTTTCAATTTGAAACTCCCCAGCGGGTATCAGGCCCAAAATATCTAAACTTATACGTCCAATCCGTAGGTCAGACCGAGCAGAAAAGTGATCCAACTCTGCACAAATAATCCCTGTTGCGGGCGCCATATGCTGTTCATGCGCATTCCATGCGCCTTGAGCATGTATAGTCGACTTATACTTAGCCAGTACTGATCCATCATCACACAATTTTCGTTCTAAAAGCTGATAATACGAACTCATCCAATTCTTCCCTGTTTTATGATTATGTGAAATATATTGGTTTATTTTTATACATAAAAAGTTGTATTTACAATAACAGTGACTGAACCCGAAAGTTCAGTGCAGACTGAATCCAATCATTTTGAGTAATCTCGCGCCCCAAATAAGGCCGTCCCTATGCGAACCATAGTCGATCCAGCGCTAATCGCATCTTGTAAATCACCCGACATTCCCATACTCAAGGTATCCCAATCAGAAGGATGTGCATGATGCTCTTTCATCTGATCAAAAAGTGTCTTGGCATCATAGAGTGCATCTACATTGCCAGGTGCTGGAATGACCATTAATCCTCGTAATCGAAGTCGAGGTAATATGCTCATTTGAGCAACCAGATCTTCGACCTCTGAAACTGCACAACCATCTTTGCTTTCTTGAGCATCAATATTCACTTGAAGACAAATATTGATAGGCTCCTGTTCGATTGTGCGTTGATTAGAGAGTCGCTCTGCGATAATAAAGCGATCAACCCCATGCACCCATGCAAATTGTTCAGCCAACTGTTTGGTTTTATTGCGTTGTACATGACCAATAAAATGCCATTCGATGTCTAAATCATTCAGCGCTTTGATTTTATCTAATGCTTCTTGCAGGTAATTCTCACCAAATGCTCGTTGACCAGTCTGATACATTTCTCTCAAAATATCCGCTGGATGCGTTTTGGAAACAGCAAGGAGTTTAACCTCGTTAGATTGTCGTTGAGCAACTTCACAGGCTTGTTCAATTTGTTGAATGACACTATTTCTCGCTTGCTCTAGACTCATCATGTATAGCTATCTCAGTTAATTCATCTTTTTTTACTTTCTTGCACGCTAACTGTTGGTTAAGCTGTAGGAAAGCCTTATTATTCTATCAAAATAATTACGATTTTAATGCGTTCGGGGAATTTATGGATATTACAGAATTACTGGCATTTTCAGTGAAAAACGGGGCGTCTGACTTGCACCTTTCTGCAGGAATGCCACCGATGATTCGTGTTGATGGTGAAGTTCGTCGTATTAACTTACCAGCCTTAGAACACAAAGAAGTACACCGCTTAATCTACGACATCATGAATGATAAACAACGTCGCGATTATGAAGAAAAATTAGAAACCGATTTCTCATTTGAAGTACCTGGTGTAGCACGCTTCCGTGTCAACGCATTCAACCAAAATCGTGGCGCTGGCGCGGTATTCCGTACCATTCCTTCTCAAGTGATTTCTATGGAAGACTTGGGCATGGGGCAAATTTTCAAAGACATTTGCGCCTATCCACGAGGAATTGTTTTGGTCACAGGACCAACAGGTTCAGGTAAATCGACTACGCTTGCGGCGATGATGGATTACATTAACGACAACCGTTACGACCATATTTTAACCGTCGAAGATCCAATTGAATTTGTGCACCAATCCAAAAAGTGTTTGATTAACCAGCGTGAAGTGCATCGTGACACACACGGTTTTAATGAAGCGCTACGCTCTGCACTGCGTGAAGATCCAGATATTATTCTCGTCGGTGAAATGCGTGACCTCGAAACCATTCGACTTGCACTCACTGCTGCGGAAACTGGTCACTTGGTGTTTGGAACACTGCATACCACATCTGCCGCAAAAACAATTGACCGTATTATCGACGTGTTTCCTGCCGATGAGAAAGACATGGTTCGTGCCATGCTTTCTGAATCGCTTCAAGCCGTCATCTCTCAAACACTTTTAAAGAAAACAGGTGGCGGTCGGGTAGCTGCTCACGAAATTATGATTGGAATTCCAGCGATTCGAAATCTCATCCGTGAGAACAAAGTTGCACAAATGTATTCTGCAATACAAACCGGTGCAAATTATGGCATGACCACTCTCGATCAAAGTCTCAAAAATCTTGTCGCGAAAGGCATTATTACCCCGCAAGTTGCACGTACTGCGGCTAAACAACCAGAATCATTTTTATAAAAAAGTGAACGTCATTTGATTTAGGGGAATCAAAATGGATTTTAATGACCTGCTCGACATGATGATTGCGCGCAAGGCTTCAGATTTATTTATCAGTGCAGATATTGAACCATCAATGAAAATTAATGGTGAAATTGTGCCTGTAGTTAAAACAAAGCTCACTGGTGAAATCATAGGTCAATTGATTCACTCGATTATGAGTGAAAGACAACGAATCGAATTTGCTGCAACACACGAATGTAATTTTGCTATTGCCAATCGCGATAAAACTGCACGTTTTCGTGTCAGTGCTTTTCAGCAACGTGATCAACCTGGCATGGTTTTACGTCGGATTGAAACTGTCATTCCAAGTATTGATGAGCTGAAACTACCGCCCGTACTTAAAGATCTGGCAATGACTAAGCGCGGGATCATCTTATTTGTAGGTGCTACTGGTACAGGTAAATCCACTTCGCTTGCCGCAATGATCGGTCATCGTAATCAAAATTCTAAAGGTCACATCATTACCATTGAAGACCCAATCGAATTTATTCATCAACATCAAGGCTGTATCATTACTCAACGTGAAGTTGGCATTGATACAGACTCTTTTGAAATTGCACTGAAAAACACACTCCGCCAAGCACCTGATGTCATTCTTATTGGTGAGATCCGCTCACGTGAAACCATGAACTATGCGATTAGTTTCGCTGAAACAGGACATTTAGTATTTGCGACCTTACATGCAAATAATGCCAACCAAGCCTTAGATCGTATTATTCATTTCTTTGAGACAGATCGTCACAGCCAACTGTTTATGGACCTCTCACTTAATTTGAAGGCGATCATTGCACAACAGTTAATTGCGACTCCTGATAAAAAATCACGTCATCCTGCAATTGAAATCTTAATCAATTCTCCACTGATTTCAGACTTAGTGCGTAAAGGCGAAGTTCATGAAATTAAGGAAGTCATGAAGCGTTCCCGTGAAATTGGAATGCAGACGTTTGATCAAGCGCTATTTGACTTATATAAAGCTGAGAAAATCACTTATGACGAAGCATTACGTCATGCTGACTCTGCCAACGATTTACGCTTACAAATCAAACTCTCTGAAGAAGATCCAAACTATCTGTTGAATTCTGGCCCCCGCCTCACTTTTGATGGTCAAGATGATTAATCAATAGTGAATAAAAAAGGAGCAATCATTGCTCCTTCTTTAATGCAATCAAGATTTATTTTTTACGGTATGCTTCTTGGCATTCAGGCGCATCGCAATAACCATATAAATTCAAAGAGTGACCTGTTAAAACAAAACCAAGTTGTTCAGCAACGTTATGTTGTTCTTGTTCAATCAAATCATTGTGGAATTCAACAACTTTGTTGCAGTTCTGGCAGACCATATGATCGTGGTGATCATCTTGCATGATTTCGAATACAGAGTGATTATTCTCGAAATGATGACGTTGGATAATACCAGCAGCTTCAAACTGAGTTAACACACGATATACAGTTGCTAGACCGACATCTTCGCCCTGCTCAAGTAAGGTCTTATAGATATCTTCCGCGCTCAAATGATGCTGTCTTGAATTTTCTAATAATTCCAAAATCTTGATTCGTGGAAGGGTAACTTTAAGTCCAGCTTTGCGTAAATCTTGATTTGAAATAGGCATATAAAAAGGTCTCTCAACAAATTTTAAGTTGGAATATGCAACAGAGTTGAGATGCAGTATGATCTATCCTTGGATCAATTGCATCATAATTAATTTGGGATAGTGTAGCAAAATGCAAAAAATCATGCTGACGTTATTCGTCGCTTCTTTACTGGGTGGTTGTTCTGTCTTTGGTGTATACAAAGTTGATATTCCTCAAGGAACACCATTAACCCAAGCGCAAGCTTCAAAAATTCAAGTCGGGATGACTTACCAACAAGTTCGTTTTTTACTTGGTAGCCCAACCATTTCAGATCCTTTGAATCCTTTACGTTGGGATTACATCTACAATTATACCCCAGGTACATATGCTAAAAAAGCAAATATTCCTGCAACTCAAGGTCAGCATCTAAAAGTATATTTCGATGGTTCTGGCGTCGTGAATAAAATCGAAGGTTTAGAAACTATCCCAGAAACTCAACCTGGTTTACCAGGTTCGAAAGATGCGATTTTGAACGCGCCACCACTATAAAGAATTAGACATAAAAGAAAACCCCTCAAAGAGGGGTTTTTCATATCATTTCAATTGTTTAAAGCGATTGCCACGACAATAGCGCCCAACTGGATTCGCTGCCGCTCGCTTACGGCGAATATCTTTTGGATTAATCGTTAATGCCCGATAGATTTCCACCCGATCACCCGCTTGCAGAACATACGATTGATCTTGTACTTTCATCCCAAAAATTCCAACAGCATACTCATCTGGCAACTGCGTACACGACGCAATACCACTTTGTGTAATAGCATCCGCAACAGACATGCCTTCCACAAATTCAAGTTCAATGTGAAACTGCTGGTCTACAGCAGCATAAGCAACCCAAACTTTTGCATTTTGGATCATGGTAATAATTGACCTAAGTAAGAAATCATAGCAACCACAATTGCTAAAGGTGTCACAATACGCACAGCCACACGCCAGATATTATAAAAAGCTTCATTACTAAAATTCAGCGCTTTACGTAAATGACTAATTTTCATGATCCAACCCACGAAAATTGCATAGATTAAACAAATGCTTAATCCCCAAAGCATTAAAATCGGAGTTAAAAATAGATCGGCTGCAGGGAATACCCAAATTAAAAGTGGTGCAAGCAATAAAATATATTGCACCGCTTGAGCTAATCCACGATGTACGAGTTGTTCCTTGCCAAGTTGCAGGAGTAAAGCTACTGCAAATATTGTCGCGATTAAAACGATATATGCTGGAATTGCAGCACTAATTGCAAAATATCCAAATCCAGCCACAGCCACCAGTTGCGCTAGCCAAATCGGTAAAGTTTTTGGCGTTGCAGCATCTTGTTTCTCTTGATTGAGATTTGTCTGCCAATATAATCCAAGCCCGAGACCAGAAGCCACTAAAGCGAGAATAGTTGCATTGCCCCACTCTTTAAACTCAACAGGAGTCAGCTGCCAATCATTGACTTGGACACCAAAAACTTGAGCCGCGATTAAACTTGCAATCGTTGCAATCGCAGTAAGTACAACCAATACAGAACGTTGAAGAAATGATAAACCAAATGCAATGAATGCTGCGATACCCATCAAAATATTTGAACCAATACCAAAATCATTTTGTTGTGCTACAGCATTAGAAGTATTAAGTAATATACCGCCTGCTAAGAATGGAATAAAAATAACAGCAAGCCAGCCCACTACTCTCCAACGTTGGTTTGCATCGGCTTCACGGGTCAATTTTGATAATGCGTTCAGCGCTGAAGTTTGAGCTCGTTTCGCCAATCCAATTTCTAAATAAATAATTGGCAACGCTAAAAACAACATCGTTGCAAACCAAAGTAACCAAAAATCGAGTTGTCGATCAATTTGCAAGCCTAAGCTTGGTGCTAGACCCACAATAATGATAAATGACAAACAAAATGCCATCAGCGGCGATAACCATCGTGACATAGCGGTGTCCTGCATGAGGTATTCCATTAAAAAGTTTTACGCTATTTTGCCTAGCTCAATCATTAAAATCAAAGTCTAGCGTAAAAAAAATAAGTGTAGATCTTAGCCACTTCAAATTAAATTTTTAATACTGATCCGCGCGAGTAACACGCTTCAAGCTTGGGTCACGAGCTTCTCTGACCAATCGCTCAACGTGAGTTATGGTACGTAGTGTTGGCTTACCATCCTGAAATAAAATCATTTCGCCGGGCGTATATGCAAACCAAGCTTCATTATCTGTTAATGGTTCTGTCGTGATCACAGCCACACGATCCTCAGGTGTCGTGACCTGACTAAAATCGACCTCAACATCAATATCAATTAATCGTGCAGGTTGAAATGGATATTCGCGAACAATCCAGTGTAATTTTGTGGTCGCATAACTATACAAAGCCTGTCCATTTGATAAACAAAAATTGAATGTCCCATGTTCTGCTATTGTTGGTGAAATTTCTTCTAAGGCATGAAATACATCTTGGACACTTGGCTCTACATAACTAAACTTTTGTACGAGATGTTCTAATAAATAGCAAAATGCAAGCTCACTATCTGTATTACCTACTGGTGTGAACTGTCCCGACAACCTTGGATGAAAATCATGCAAATCACCATTATGCGCGAAAATCCATTGTCTCCCCCACAATTCACGAATAAACGGATGAGAATTTTCTAAAGTAATTTTTCCCTGTGTTGCTTTACGAATATGGGCAATGACATTACGCGATTTAATCGGATAATTACGAACGAATTCTGCAATTGGAGACTCGACTGCAGATTGGTTATCAACAAATAAGCGGCATGCCTTATCCTCAAAGAAAGCGATGCCAAAACCATCTGAGTGATCTGACGTTATTCCAGCGCGCTGAGAAAAACCACGAAAAGAAAACGTAATATCCGTAGGGGTGGCACAATTCATTCCAAGTAGTTGGCACATAATCTTTCATTTTGCTTTAGTTATCAGTTTTATTGTGCATCAGCCTTATAGATGTTGCAAATATGAATATGGCAATTGAATATGTTTTATGCTGGATATATGGGACATAAAACGATTATTCTTATCAAACAAAAAAAGCCACCGAAGTGACTTTTTATGATGTGATTATGAATTAGTACGCCGACTTAGAACGATTGGTAATCAATGTTCCAACACCGTGATCCGTAAAAATTTCCAACAAAGTCGCATGTGGAACACGACCATCCACAATATGCGCGCTCACTACACCACCTTTCACCGCATCAAGCGCACATCCCACTTTCGGAATCATACCGCCGTAGATCACACCTGTATCGATCAAGCGATCGACTTCTTGTGTTGTTAGTCCAGTGAGTAGGTTTTTATTCTCATCCAATACACCACTGATATTCGTAAGAAGAATTAACTTTTCTGCACCCAAAGCTTCAGCAACTTTACCAGCAACTAAATCTGCATTGATATTGTAAGTATTACCTTCCTCATCAACACCAAGTGGAGCAATCACTGGAATAAAATCACTTTGAGTGAACATTTCCAGAACGTCAGTTTTTACACCGACCACTTCACCCACTAACCCAAGATCAATTTGTTGAACAGATCCATCCTCTTGGGTTTTTTCCATCAACAACTTTTGAGCACGAATTAAGTTACCGTCTTTACCCGTTAATCCAATTGCACGACCACCATGTTGATTGATCAAATTCACAATAGACTTATTTACACTTCCGCCCAACACCATTTCTACAACTTCCATAGTTGCAGGATCAGTTACACGCATTCCATCAATACGGTCTGATTCACGCCCAAGTTGTTTCAAAAATGAATCGACTTGAGGACCACCACCATGAACCACAATCGGATTAAGACCAACTGTTTTCAATAGCACGATATCACGGGCAAACGAACTTTCTAATGCAGGATCAGTCATTGCATTGCCGCCATATTTCACTACAAGTGTTTTACCTGTAAATCTTTGGATGTATGGCAAAGCTTCTGTCAAAATTTGAGCTTTGTCGATGCCAGTTTGTTGGTGTGGCATTCGCCTCTCCTTCATTCCTACATTAGTGTGCATTCAAAATACTTTGAGCAAGCACAGGATATTTTTCATTTAAAATTTTTACAAAATGCTGGCGAATTTCATAAAGTTTCGATGGGCTATCTGCATCAAACCGTACCGTGAAGTATTCACCAGTATTTGATGCTCGCATAATGCCAAATCCGTAGTCAAAATCAAGGCGAATACCATCGATTTTACTCATTTTAGCCCCAGTACTTTTACAATTCTGCTCTATCAAGGCTAGGACGTCTTGCGGATTTGCATCTTGCGTTTCAATATAGGTATCTTCAGTACCAAAGCGATCTGGGAATTGAGCGAGATATTCAGATAGCGTGATATTAAGTTGACTCAATGCCTCCATGACCCGTAATGCTGCATAGATACCATCATCGTAACCAAAACCACGACCATCATTGAAGACATAATGACCCGCATATTCTCCCCCAAAAACAGCTCGACCTTTGGATTGGGAAATATAACGGCGCATGAAACTGCTGCCAGTACGAATCATTTTTGCGATGCCTTGTAATTGTTCAATGGTTTTTGACACCATCGTTGAACATTTTACGTCATAAACAATTTCATGATGCGGATGCTGAGTTAAACACAATGATGCGAATAATGCTAACAAGCGATCAGCAGACACAATGTGAGCATTCTCATCCAAAATGACGGCACGATCACCATCACCATCAAGAGCAATCCCCAAATCCGCCTGATGCAACAAAATTTTTTCTTTTAGCTGCGTCAAATGCTTCGCTTGTGAAGGGTCTGGAGGATGATCAGGAAACTCTCCATTTTCACGACAACGTATTGAAATGACTTCACATCCCATTTTTTGTAGTACTAAATCAGCACAACGCCCAGCGGCACCATGCATACCATCTAATACAACCTTGAGTGGACGCTTTAATTGAATATCCTTGAGCAAAGCATGCTGATAAGCCAAGCAATACTCTGATTTAATCTGATGTGTCAGTTGAGGTGGCGTTGGAAAGTGATCATGTTGAAAATAGAAACCTTCTGCATACTCCCCAACATTTTGAATCATGTCTGGACAAGGTGGTTCGTATTCAATAATCCATTTAATCCCATTATCATGTTTAGGGTTATGACTCGCGGTCACCATGATGCCATTGCCATTTTTATGTCGAGCAGCAAAATACATTTGTGGGGTTGAACAACATCCAATGTTCTCGACATTCATCCCTTGGTTTTTGAAGACTGATTCAATAATCCAAGCAAAAGTAGGCCCAGTCAATCGAGCATCGTAACCTAGCACAATACTTTTCTGGCCACGTGATTGATACTGAGCAGCAAGCCCATGCGCAATCGCATAAATTGTTCTTGTATCCAATTGACTGACTTTTCCGCGAATATCATAAGCGCGGAAAATTTGTCTTGGAAAAATAAGTGGTTGGGTATTCATTCTTAATTAACACCGTTGACTGCTGAGTCAGAACAGCGTGATGAGAGTTGATCCAAATAAATTTTGAATATATTGAGTAATAAAAAATATCGTTATTCTTTATATAACGTGTACCAATTTCAATTTATATAATCTTTGTTAATATTTTGCAACATATAAATAAAAGCCTGATTTTACAGGCTTTTATCCAAAATACTATTGTTTTCCAGTGTGTCCGAATCCACCAGCTCCTCGCTCACTTGCCTTGAATTCGTCAACTAAATCAAATTTAGCTTGTAAAACAGGAACCAATACGTATTGAGCCAATCGCTCACCCGGCTCTAATGTAAATGCATTTTGACTGCGGTTCCAAACTGAAACCATTAATTCACCTTGATAATCTGAATCAATTAGACCGACGAGATTTCCTAATACAATCCCGTGTTTATGACCTAAGCCAGAACGAGGCAAAATCAAACCCGCATAACTTGGGTCTTCGATATAAATTGCCATACCTGTTTTAACTAAAACAGTCTGACCAGGCTCAATAGTGATCGCTTCATCTACACATGCACGTAAATCTAAACCTGCCGATCCTGTTGTTGCATAAGTAGGTAATGGCCATTCTTGACCAAGTCGTTGGTCGAGTACTTTCACTTGAACTTTCATATTCAATCCTGTTTTAAAATGTAATTAACGTTTGAGTAAAGCTTTCAGATTTTGCAGATAATGCTGTGCCTGTAATTTTGGATCGATATTTTCAGCCAATTTCTTTTTTCGACCTAGCCAATCGACTTCATCTTGTGGCAATTCATCCAAGAAGCGACTTGGTGTCATTTGTTTCATCTGACCGCCATTTTTACGCTGTTCTGCAAGCGTCAAAGTCAGACCTTGTTTGGCACGGGTAATACCAACGTACATCAGTCGACGTTCTTCTTCGATGGTATCAGCCACAATTGAATTCTTGTGCGGAAGCAACTCTTCCTCAAGCCCCATAATATAAACAAATGGGAATTCCAGGCCTTTAGAAGCATGCAAAGTCAGTAAGTTTACTTTATCGATATCTTCATCTTCTTGCTGTTGCTCCAACATATCCAGCAACACCATCTTACGAATGACACTTTCGATATTTTTTTCATCGACATCTTCAGCACGATTGATCAAACTTTGAATACTGCTATAAAGCACTTCAATATTGTCAATTTTAGTTTTTTCTTGTGCTGGCGTCGCTGCCGTTTCTTTGATGTAGTCGATATATCCTGCCTCAACCATCATTTGGCGGACTTTAGGCACAGGTTCATCATCATCTAACAGTTCACGCGTAAAACCTTCGATAAAATCAGCAAACTCAGCCAATTGAGATGTCGCCTTCTTCGGTAATACCATACTTAGGCGCTGATCATTCGCGGCACCTAGTAAAGAAAGATTATTCTCTTGCGCAAATAAACCTAGTTTTTCTAAAGTCACAGGTCCTATGGCACGTTTAGGTGTGTTAATAATGCGTAAGAAAGCACTGTCATCTTCAGGGTTAATAATGAGACGTAGATAGCTCATAATATCCTTGATTTCAGCACGACCAAAGAACGACTGACCACCAGAAAGTTTGTAGGGAATCTGCATCTGACGAAGTTGTGTTTCTAAAACACGTGCTTGGAAGTTTCCACGGTATAACACGGCGTAATCTTTCCAATTTTTACCATTCATCAATTTATGAGTCAGCAAATCTTTAACAACGCGTTCCGCTTCATCATCATCATTACGACAAGTAATAATGCGGATCACCTCACCATGACCTTTATCACTCCACAATTTTTTATCAAAAATATGTGGGTTATTCTCAATCACATGGTTTGCAGCTTTTAAAATACGACTGGTTGAACGATAGTTTTGCTCAAGCTTAATGACTTTTAAATTGGGGAAATCTTCCTTCAATAAGGCCATATTTTCTGGCTTTGCCCCCCGCCAAGCATAAATTGATTGGTCATCATCCCCTACAGCCGTAAATTGTCCCATGACACCAACAAGCAGTTTGACCAAGATATATTGGGCGGTATTGGTATCTTGATATTCATCAACCAACAAATAACGTACACGGTTTTGCCATTTATCACGGACTTCAGCATTTTCTTGAAGAAGGCGTGTCGGCATTACGATTAAATCGTCAAAATCGACCGCATTATAGGCACGTAAATTACGCTCATAAAGTTGATAGAGATGCGCAAATTGAACATCTTCAGCCGTTTCACAAGTCGTATGTGCTTGCTCCGGCAAAATTAGATCGTTTTTCCAATCTGAGATCATCTTCATCGCTTTTGCGATCAGCTCTTTACTTTCTGCACCAGACAAATTATCTCGGTGCATTAAATCCATTAAAATACGCTTACAGTCATCAGCATCTAAAATGGAAAAGTTTGCTTTAAGTGGCGTATGTTTTAATTCTAGTCTTAATAAATTCAAACCAAAGGTGTGAAAGGTAGAAACAGATAAACCCTTTCCATCCTCTTTACCAAGCAATTTACCGACACGCTCTTTCATCTCTCGTGCAGCTTTGTTGGTAAAAGTCATCGCAGTAATACGATGTGCTGGTATACCGCATTTTTTGACTAAATATGCAATTTTCTGTGTGATTACAGAGGTCTTACCTGAGCCTGCCCCAGCAAGTACTAACAAGGGTCCTTGAGTGTATTTCATGGCTTCAAGTTGCTTGTCGTTCAAATGACTGGCTGATGACATATTCTTTCCTCTTTTCCTTCAGCGCTCGATTATAGTCATCTGCTTCGAATATGACTAACGTTAAATTTAATGAAGGTATATTTGAATAAATTTCAGACATAAAAAAACCACCCGAAGGTGGCTTTTTTAAGATCATGTATTATTGAACTGCGTAAACAGCAATCTCTACACGACGGTTTTGTTCTTTACCTGCTGCAGTTGTGTTATCAGCAATTGGGTTTGAAGAACCTAAACCTTGAGCATTAATACGTGCTGTAGAAACACCCTTAGATGCTAAATAGCTAGCAACAGATTGAGCACGTGCTTGTGACAATGGGATGTTAATCGCATCATTACCTGAACTATCAGTATAACCAGTTACAAGGATACCGCTCTTGTTGTCTTCAGTTAAAACTTGTGCAACACGGTTTAAAGTGTCATAGAAGTTTGGCTTGATATTTGATTTATTTGTATCAAACGTGATAGCACCTGGCATTACTAAGTTAATAGAGCCATCTGGATTACGGTTTACATCAATACCTGTACCAGCAGTTGCTTGGCGTAATTTTTTCTCTTTATTGTCGAGATATACGCCTGCAGCACCACCTAATACAGCACCAATCGCTGCTGCACGGTTATTTTGACGGCTAGTGTTCGCATTACCTTTAGAAACACCGTAACCAGCTGCTGCACCAATTAAAGCACCCAATGCAGTTTTGTCATACTCGACGCCACCAATATTGTTACCAGTTGTTTGACAACCAGAAAGTACCATTGCCCCAACCACTGCAGCTGAAATAGCTAATGCACGCATGGGATGACTCCTTTTATATGTTTTTGTATGTGATGAATAATGATTTGTTAGAAACAATTTAACCATTACTATTTTGTTAATAATAAACAGTTTATTAACAATATGTAATCTTTTGTAGCATCTTTCGTTAATGCTTCATCATATTTTATACATAGTTAAGAAAACGGGCTTTGTGATTTGAGCGACTCGATTTATAGTGTTTTAAAAATTTCAATCACATGCAATCACTTTTTAGGACTGTGCAATGGCAGCAGAGAAGCAGAAACAACCTATTTTAAAAAAAATTTCTAAGGGTTTAACCGTAGGTTCTGTGATCACAGGAAGTACATTTTTTCGTGGCCCACCTATTCTTGCATTAGGTTTGACTAAACTCGTAAAAAAATCATCAAAAATCGATGAAACCAATATCAATATCGCCAATGGTTGGATTGGTACGAATAACTGGCTCATTGAAAAAGTTCTCCCTGAGCTTAAATGGCACATCACGATTGATGAAGATCTAGATCTCAATCTACAAGGTCGTTACATCATGACCTGTAATCACCAAAGCTGGGTAGATACAACTGTTACTCAATATTTTGGTCTTAAACGTATGCCGCTCACACGTTTTTTTACGAAATGGGAACTCATTTTTATTCCTTTTGTTGGGCAAGCATTCAAGATCCTTGGTTTTCCTATGATGAAGCGTCATACCAAAGCGCAAATCGAAAAAAATCCTGCGCTGAAATATCGTGATATGGAAGAAGCGCGTAAATCGTGTGAACAACTGCTCAGCCAACCTTTTACCTTATTAAATTATTTAGAAGGTACGCGCTATACGCCCGAAAAACATGCTCAACAAAAATCTCCGTATAAAAATTTACTCAAGCCTAAAGCGGGTGGTCTAGCACTTGCCCTAAATATTCTAGGAAGTGAAATTGATGCACTAGTCGATATGACCATTGTCTATCCAGATGGTGTGCCAGGTTATGGAGATTTTTGGTTAGGAGAAGTTTCTCAAATTGCCGTGAATTTAAGAAAAATTGAAATTCCTGCTTGGGTTCATAGCGGCAATTATGAGGATGATGCCGACTATCGCGCTCGTTTCCAAAAATGGGTTGATGAGCTTTGGACAGAAAAAGATCAGTTAATTACACAGTTAAAACAACAGCTTCAAGCTGAATCTGTAAATTAAGCTGTCCTCAGAATGTATTGCATATGACAGAACGCATGACTAATTCTCGAAAAACTTTCCGTCCACAGCGTCACGATACGTTATTTTGGAAGATGTTCCTGATTTATGACATCTTTATGATGCTCATTATTTTAGTCAATTTGTTTTGTCTATGTGCCAATGCATTTTTAATGAGTAATTTTGGCTCATGGGTATTTGACACGGTTCAATTACCTCAAATTCTGGAGTTTTATAAATCCGAGCTTCACCCATGGGTCATCATTACTGAAAGTTGGTTTATCACATTTTTAATTGTTGAACTCGCTGTAAGATGGCTGATTGCAATCGTCAATAAACATCATCAGCGTTGGTTTTTCTTTCCCTTCATTCATTGGTATGAAATATTAGCTATTATCCCTTACCTTCGCTTTTTACGTTTAATTCGCGTCGGAGTGATTGCCTATAGACTGCATGAGCTAGGCTATAAAGTCATACCTAATAAATGGTTCAGACGTCTTAATTTTTACTATAACGTGATCATGGAAGAGCTCTCTGATCGTGTGGTGATTACTGTCATTGATAGTGTAAAAAAAGAGTTAGACACTAGCTCAACCCATAAAAAAATCATTCATGATCTGGTGAATCACCATCGAGACATGTTTGCCACGACATTAGCGCAAGTCTTACAAGAATCTTTAGCAACCGAATTAAAACTTCAAAAAGATAATATCTCGCAAGGCGTTGGTCACATTGTCATTAAAGCAATTGAAGACACACCAGAGCTAACACAGCTCTTAAAGCTGATTCCATTGGTGGGTGGTCGTATAGAACAGCAAATCCACAACATTGGTCAACGATTAGGTGAAAATATTACCGACGGTTTAGTTGAACCTTTTATTTCTGGAACCATTGATAAACCGAATGCGCATTATCAACTCATTGCTGAAAAAATTAGCCAGCTCAATATTGATAATCATGCATTAGAACAACTCGTTGAATCTGTCGTTTATGAAAGTCTTGAGTCTTTAAGAAAACAGGTGGCAGTAAAACAATGGCAAATAGAGTTATCAAAAAACAATCAAGTCAAGGAATGATCATTTCTCTATTAATTTAATATATCCGCTAGAGAATTCTTGAGAATTGAACTAGCATTTGCACAATTAACAATTTTTACTTCGATTATAAAGCGCGAAGCAAGCAAGGAATGAATATGGCAGATATTCGGATTACCGGTAGAATGGTGAATTTTACCCGAATTACCTTTGACACCAATGATCATAATGTTATCCGCCAACAATTAAGTGCCATGATGAGTGAAACCTCTTATGAAGGTGCGCTTGTCATTCTAGACACAACCGTTGAACAAGAACTCATTGGACTCATTCAATTGGTCATCAGTTTAGGGTTACAGCCCATGGCTGTCGTTGATGGTTTAATGGGTGATGAAGCACGTGCGATCCAATTCCCAGTTCTTGCGGCTGATCGTCCTTTGCAGCGCATCAAAGCAACAAAAGAACAAGTGGTAGAAGCCCCAGCAAATACCCCTGAAGCTGAGAAGGCTCCAACACACATAGCTCCTGCAACCACACATAAAACTTCGTATCACGATGAAGTGCTTAGAACAGGACAATGTCTGGTACAAGATCACGGCGATATTATTTTAACTGCTGGAATTAATAGTGGCTCTGAAATCATCGCTTCAGGAAATATACATATTTATGGCTCTGCTCGTGGTAGAGTCATCGCCGGCGCCGGTGGCAATACAGCAGCACGAATTTTCTGTCATGTTTTAGAAGCTGAATTAGTATCTATCGCAGGAACATATTGTGTTGCAGATGATATTCCACCACATATGCTAAAAAAGTCAGTACATATCTATTTAAATGATGCTCAAGAGCTTGTCTTTGAAGCACTCGAATTTTAATGTATAACTAAACATGAGAACCCCTATAGTATTGGGGATAAACATAACAGGAGTGGATTCGGTGGCGAAAATTGTTGTCGTAACATCAGGTAAAGGTGGCGTAGGTAAAACAACTACCAGTGCATCTTTTGCAACAGGTTTAGCCCTTCGTGGCCACAAAACTGTTGTAATCGATTTTGACGTAGGTTTACGTAACCTCGACCTTATCATGGGTTGTGAGCGTCGTGTTGTTTATGATTTTGTGAATGTATTAAATAACGAAGCGAGATTACAACAAGCACTTATTCGCGATAAAGAAATCGAAAATCTATATATTTTACCTGCATCACAAACCCGTGATAAAGATGCGTTGACCGATGAAGGTGTTGCACGTGTTATGGACGAACTTTCTCAAGAGTTCGACTACATCATTTGTGACTCTCCTGCAGGTATTGAACGTGGTGCGATTTTAGCAATGTACCATGCTGATGAAGCAATCATTGTAACGAACCCTGAAATTTCATCTGTCCGAGATTCCGATCGTATTATTGGTATGTTGGACAGTAAAACGAAGAAAGTAGAAAATAACGAAGGTCGTATTCGTAAGCATCTTTGTATCACACGCTTCAACCCTGAACGTGCTGACAAGCAAGAAATGTTAACAGTCGATGATATTTCTAAAGATATCCTTCGCGTGCCAACGCTCGGTGTAATTCCTGAATGTAAAAGCGTGTTACAAGCTTCGAATGAAGGTAAGCCTGTTATTCTTTATACTGAAGAAGCAGCTGGACAAGCTTATGACGATCTTGTTGCACGCTTCCTTGGTGAAGAACGTCCATATCGTCACATCTCTGTGAAGCCGAAAGGCTGGTTAGCACGTTTATTTGGAGCATAAAGATGGCAGGATTCTGGAGTAAACTTTTTAGTAGTGATGACAAACCATCAAGTGCACAAACAGCTAAAGATCGCTTAAAAGTTATCGTGGCATCTGAAAATGGTCTAGGTAAGCGTTTAAGCCAAGATAAAATTGATTTAATGAAAAAAGAAATCATGCAAGTTGTGAATCGTTATGTGCGTGGTGTAGATGAACAGCATATACAAATGTCGGTTCGCTCAGAAGCAAATATCGAAATGCTAGAAATGAATATCAATTTGCCTGAAGAACGTTAATCTGATTTTTGATTAGTCAAGCAAATTGAATCAGGGCAAAATATGAGAGTGGCAGAAATAGGCTATTAGCTATATTCCGCCCACTTGAAGCAGAGCTTCAAGTCTTGCGACTAGACAAAGCAGTGCTTTGCTCATCTAGTCTCATATTTTGCCCTTTTTTATTGATTAAAAATACCAAGGAGATTGTGATGGCATTATCACAGCCAGCCACGTTCAATGAAGAATGGTCAGACGAGCGTGTTTTTGCCTATTTAAATCAGTTACCTCCTGAAGGTGTAAACGCTGATTTTCATGTTCTCTATCATGCTTTTAAACATATGCGTGCTAATGACTATGAGCGTTTACTCACTAAATTTATAGCAGATGGTCGTGATCTTAACGCTCAAAATCCTGAAGGCAAACGTATTCATGATGTGATCGCAGAATTCCCACGCCAAAGTGCAGAATTCCTTGCTGTTTTAGCAAAATTTGCCTAAAAAACAGATAAAAAAGCCTGCTTGAGCAGGCTTTTTTGATTTAAATCTATCTTATACCTGTTAAAAAATAGTTTCGTATTAAGGTTACTTTTACGTTTGGGTGAAACTTAGATTATTTCCATTGCCAACCCAATGCAATAGCACCACCAACATCACCTTGTGAACTTGCGGTTCCAGATGCTTTATAGACAAAGCGATTCGTTTCAGAAACCCCACTAAATCCAATGGCAATACCTTGCTCACCATCCCATGTACCAGCAGCTGCACTGAACATACTTGCACCAGCATAAGTTGGCTGGGGTAATGAAGCGACAGCCAAAGATGCTGCAATAGCTGCTCGAGTGTCACGTCGTTCATCGGCAAAACTCTGTTCTAAAGCATTTACACGTCGACTAGTATACTCATTGGCCTGATTCAATATTTCATTGGTTCGTATATTCGTATATTCCTGTGCATCGCTCAAAACTTGCTGATCTGCTTGACGCATTTGTTTTACATTGACTGCGTCGGTATCCGCTGTACCTGCTGCCACATTAACAATTTGGCGTTGTTGCGTAGAGGAACCCACTGAAACCGTATTGTCCCGATCGGTAGACGAAGCATTTCCTAAAAGAACAGCATTATTTGCGTCAGACGTTATATTATTCCCAAGAGCTACAGTACTATTTCCTGAAATATTGTTGAAATTACCAACTGAATGCGTATTTTCACCCGTAACCGTATTGTGATTTCCTAAAGCTGTTGCATGTTCACCAGCGACTTGTGATTCAGCCCCAATTACAATACTCTCACGACCCGATGCTACTGATGAACTTCCGATTGCAAGAGCATCTTCACCTGTTGCATTTGGTAATATTGCATTTTCACTAGGATTTGTTCCAACAGATATTGCGACAGTTCCACCACTAGCCAAAGACGTTAGCCACTGTTGTTCGGTGCCATTAAAGCCATTTTGTACAGCAATCTCAAAAGCACTAAATCCTTGATCACCTTTGTCACCTTTTAAGCCTTGAAGTCCTTGATCACCTTTATCGCCCTTGTCGCCTTTTAAGCCTTGAAGTCCTTGATCACCTTGATCTCCCTTATCACCTTTCAATCCTTGAGGACCTTGGTCACCTTTATCTCCTTTGAGTGACGTCAGCCAATCTTGCTCTGTTCCTACAAATCCATTATTCACCGCCACTTGGTAAGCACTATCACCTTGTGGTCCTACACCGCCACCAGGTCCACCGCTTGTACCTGGTATACCTTGATCCCCTTTATCTCCCTTATCGCCTTTTTCACCTTTTAATGATGTAAGCCAATCTGTTTCAGAGCCCTCAAATCCATTACTCACAGCAACCTCGTACGCACTTGCTCCAGCTGGTCCTGTTGCACCCGTGCCTGCTCCACTGCCTGCACCATTATTTTCGAGTGCAGACACACGGTCTTTTAACGCTGTAAATTCAATATCAATCCCTCTAATTGTTTGATTTACGTTTTGGTATGTATAGCCTTGCATTTCAAATGAAAGGGGCATCACACTCCCCTGAAACATAGTCACCCCAGTACCCAGAATTCTTTGTAAATTGTCTGTCAATTGATCAACATTAATAGCATCATGAGTATCTAATCCCCATGCTAAGTTCATGATTCGGCGTTTTAATTGATCACTACCGACTGAAATAACATTCTCTCGATCTGCAACCGATGCACTACCTAAAGCAACAGAATTGCTCGCATAAACCTGACTCAGCTCACCAATCGCTACTGACTCTCTTACGGATGTATAATTTGGTCCTGGTCGAATAATAATAGAACCACCGACAGCCACATTAGTGTGACCTTGCACATTACTGTTGGAGGCAAATATATGAGAACTCGTCGCACCAACCTCATTAAATCCACCAAAAATCATCGAGCCATTAGTGTTGACGTCGTGAATATTATTCATACCAACAACAACAGATTTTACAGACGAGTTTAAATTTGAAATACCTATAGAGATGCCCCCTTCAGCAGTATTTGAACTACCGATCGCAATACTCCCTTCCCCCTTAACCACTTGATTATTACCAATGGCAATATTACTTGTATGATGCGTTGTGTTTTGATTTCCAATGACCACATTATTTTGCGTTGTCATTACAGCGTTTGGTGTAACGGTATTATTCAAACCAAAAACAGTATGATTCATCCCAATATTGACGTTATTGCTTTGTCCCATAACCACACTGTTCGGTGCAACCACTGAATTATTTTCACCACAGATGAAAGACGTAGTATCTGAGTTCGTCGCTGTGCCTGTTGAGCCCTCACATTCATCAGCTTGCACCTGACTCGTCATTGCAGTTAATGCCCCAATTAAAATCAGATAACCTGTCGTCATTCCAATATTTTTTAAAGATTGTGCAAAACGTGTACGTCCAAGTTCCCCTGTTACGACTAATTTTCCATTACGATTACGGATAACTCGGTATATATGGTTCATGTAATTCCCCTTAGTTTTTGACATGGTCATGTCACTTGCAGGTTTTCCATAGTTTGCAAGAAAGACTTTTTATAATGAGGAAAATCAAACCATAAAGCTGATAATCTAGAAGCCCCCCTTTAAGGGGGGATGAAAAAAATATTTTTGTGAAAAAATGATTAATATTTACTTTTTTATCTCAATTTTTTTAAAAAAATCTATAATTTGAATTTGTTATAATCAAAACAGTTCAATCGAAGATGAATTCAATAAGTTTTCGTAAAAGTGATCGAACAAGGCTCGGCACCCTCCATCGCCTGAGAAATCTTTGCTGTACTCAACTTCCGCTCCTTACCATTGCGCCCAGTATTTTTGACTATTTGAATTTTTTGATTCCACATGATGCCTACGGTATGGCACTGACCTATCCAAATGGTGAACCTTATATACTGTATTACAAAAATCTTAACCCTCAGTCGATGAGGTATGTCCAAGAAAATACTGAATTATTCTTAAACTTAAAAACCGAAAGCCATATCCGCTGGCTCAACTGCCCTATGTTACCCAAAGTCGGAAATCTTTTACGCCCAGATGATCCGTATTTTCATAGCTTAACCTACCAGATGATTGTGCGCCAAAGCGGTCTTCACCATACACTAGATTTAAGATTAGAACGCAATCATATTCCTGCAGGAGGTATTACCCTCTATAGGCGTATGTCACAACCCTTCCAATTACAAGATCATCGTTTATTAGAACAAGCTGGTGTCTATATCGAATATGCGCTTAACAATCAAATGGAGGATGGCAACGATGTAATTGAATCAGATCAAGCGTTGTTAATCGTGAATTCTCAAAATGATTTAGTCATGATGACTGATGCTGCAAAGGATTTACTGAATCTCTTCCCGATACATTATGAATTTTGGGAACCATATAAAGCGTTGCCAAAATCATGCTATCAAGTCATCAATGAGCTTAAATATGGGCAACAAATCCCCAAGCTTAGTTTGACCATTCCTAATGGAATATTAACCCTTCGCGCTGAATGGTTAAGTAGTCAAAATACAACCGATACAAATATCGCCTTATACTTAAAGCGCTCATTACCACGCTCCCTCATTATTTTAAAAAAACTAGAAGCACTTGATCTATCCCCCCGAGAATGCCAAGTGGCTTTTTCGTTAATTACAGGCATGAATAAAAGTGAAATTTTACAAAAATTATCCATTAGCCCTGCGGTATTTAAAGATTGTGTCAAGTCAGTTTATCAAAGCTTGAATGTTCACTCTGTGAGTGAACTGATCACATTTGCCAGCCAATGGATTACCCCCAAAAACAACACTTTTTTGAGTTAAATAAAAAAAAGCAACCTATGGTTGCTTTTTCTGAGTCAGTCTTCGTTAAACTAAAATTTCACGTTTACCATTTGCGCCCATTGCACTCACGATACCGTTTTCTTCCATTTGGTCAATAATACGTGCGGCACGATTATAACCCAGACTAAACTTACGCTGTAAAGATGAAGTGGATGCTTTGCGGGTTTCTAAAACAAAAGCAACACATTGATCATAAAGTGCGTCACGGTCAGAAGCACCATCACCATCCTCAAAGCCACGTGATGCTGGCTCTTCATCAAATGGGGTGAGAATTTCATCCACATAGTTTGGTGCACCACGCTCACGCCAGGCATCACAAATACGGTTCACTTCGTCATCGGCAATAAATGCACCATGCACACGCTCAGGCTCAATTTTACCTGGTCCTAAGAACAGCATATCACCATGTCCAAGCAAATCTTCTGCACCACCCGCATCCAAAATCGTACGCGAGTCAATTTTAGAGTTTACACGTAGCGCAACACGCGTCGGTATATTCGCCTTAATTAAGCCCGTGATTACATCGACGGATGGACGCTGTGTCGCAAGTAATAAATGAATGCCAGCAGCACGTGATTTTTGAGCTAAACGAGTGATCATTTCTTCCGCTTTCTTACCCACCTGCATGATCATATCTGCGAATTCATCTGCAACAATCACAATCGAAGGCAATGGTGTAAGTCTAGGTGCACGTTCTCCAGCAACTGACTCACTGGCTTTCCAAGTTGGATCAAATAGATCTTCACCATTGGCAATTGCTTCTTCAACTTTACGGTTATAGTCACTCAATTTACGTATTTTTAAGAACGACATCAGCTTATAACGACGCTCCATCTCATTCACACACCAATTTAAAGCACTGACTGCATCTTTCATGTCAGTCACAACAGGCGTGAGTAAATGCGGAATATCGTTATAGTTCGCCAATTCAAGTTGTTTAGGATCAATCAAAATAAGACGCAATTGATCTGGCGTATATTTTAAAAGCATCGATAGAATCATCGAGTTTACAGCAACAGATTTACCTGAACCTGTGGTACCGGCAACCAACATATGTGGTGCCTTGCCCAACTCAGTAATGACTGGGTTGCCAGAAATATCTTTACCCATGGCCATGGATAAGATTCCATCTGGATCTTTAAATTTTGGAATTTGTACCAATTCAATCAGGCGCACCATCTCACGTGTACTATTCGGAACTTCAATGCCAATGTAAGGTTTTCCAGGGATCACCTCAACAACACGTACTGATGCCATCGACATTGATCGTGCTAAGTCACGAGAAATATTAGTTACTTTCGAGGCTTTCACACCAGGCGCAAGATCCAGTTCAAATCTGGTCACGACAGGACCCGGTTGAGCTTCAATCACTTTCGCTTTGACATTAAACTCTTGTAATTTAATTTCTAACAGTTCTGATAATCTTGATAATTGCTCTGCAGTGAAGTTTACTTTTTTGTTTGGGTCTACTTCATCAAGTAAATCCAAACCAGGAAGTGGTGATAAATCTTTACGGCGCTCAGCAACTTGCATTGCACGAGACATTGGACGACCAGCAGCATCTGTTAATGGCGCATCGAAATCAAACTCATCCTCTTCAACTTCGGGCTTACCTACCGTTTCTTGCCAAGCTTCTCTAAAAGCATCCTTATCTGAAGATATACGTTGTTTTTCCTCATCACTCACTTTAGCAACAGGAATTAATGATCCCTCTTGCTCAACCATATTTTGTGGTGATGGAGCAATAATACCTTGCTCTGATTCATATTCTGCGACTGTATCTGAATTAGGTGAAGTCATAAATTTAATATTTGGCGTCACCAAATTTGGACGCTTGACCTCTGGATTAGACAAAGCTTCTGCTTCATCCGCAAGTGATGCAAGACCATCAAGCTCAGAAGCTAACAGATCTGCTTTAGTGATCGCTTCCGCCGCTGCGCTCGATTGACTTGCGTATACAGCACTTACACCAATAGCTGAGGTATTTTGGATTAGGGATGCTGTATTTTGATCATCAGCAGATTGACCTGAAGGATTTGTTTGATGATGAAAAGGAGTATGAATATCTTTGGCGTGCTGTCCTTGTGGAACAACTTCAAGCAATTCATCAAAGATTTGATCATCATTCCAGTCCAAAGCAGTATCTTGAACAGTTGAGCGCTGCTCTACTCGAACGTTTTTACTTAAATCATTAATTTCTGAAGTACGTTGATCAAGCTGATCCTCCTCTGCTGCACGCAAAAGCTCATCAATTTCTCTTTTATGATCTTCATCGCTATGCAAGGCTTTCCAAACTTCACCCGTTGGAACAATACGTTGACTCTCACGCTCTAACTCATGCGCTTTCGCGATGGTACGCTCGAGCTCTGCCTCATCATCTTCATCAAAACGATGATTTTGTTGAGACACTTGGAAACGCATATCTTCAAATAGTTTTTCAGCAGTACGTTCATGACGCGCTTGTAATTGATCTATTTCTTCTAAATGACTGACATCATTGAGCTCAGCTTGATGAGGGACTGGAGCTGAATCTTTTACAGGAGGTTCAATTTCTTTTTTCGCTTTTGGCTGAGTCGTCAAATCATAAGCTGATTCAGTCTCAGGTACATTTTTATAGAATAAATCTTGCAAATAAGCGGGTGTCGCCTTCAAAGTAGACCATGTCTTGTTCCACTGAATACCAAAAGCCAGTGTGATTAGAACGATGCTGAGTACGATCAGAAAAAAAACGGCGCCATAAATCGTCAAAAGCTGTTTTAAACTCTCACCCAATTCGTAACCAATGATTCCACCTGAAGCGTTAGCAAGCGTATCTGCAGGCACTGACCAAAGTAAATAAAACAAACTCGCGACGGTAAGTAGAATGAAAAATTGAGCAGCAAAACGAAATGGACGACTCAAAAAACTTCTTGGCCACCACACTTGAATCGCTTCAATGAATAAATAAATTGGGATCAGTAAACTTGCCCAGCCCAGAAATCCAAATAAGAGATCTGCAATCCAAGCACCTGCGACACCACTTGCATTTGAAACTTGTTGAGTATCACTCGAAATATGCATCCAACCCGGATCAAATGGCGTATAAGTCACTGTTGCTAAAAACAGATAAATACCAAATGATATTAAGAAGAATGTTAAAACTAAGCGCTGTGCATATACACTCGACACCGCAGTCATATACTGTCCTGTAAACGATTATTCATTAATGTTCTAATGTTGAAATGGAACAATTTCTTCATTATAGAAAACTTACTATTATGCACCTGTTCATTAAAAAAAGGTGCAGCTTTCTAAGGTTTCCTTGTTAACACTTTTAACTATATAGCTCAATTCGATTTAGTTGATCAATATAATCCACATTCATTCCACACAACTGTGGTGAAGTTTCACGTATAATTTTCAGTAAATCGATATATCAAATTAAAAGGATGCTTATACATGAGCGCTCGTCACTCAAGATTGATTATTTTAGGTTCTGGTCCTGCAGGTTATAGCGCAGCTGTATATGCTGCACGAGCAAATTTAAAACCAACTTTGATCGCTGGTATGCAATTGGGTGGTCAGCTCACCACAACTACAGAAGTTGATAACTGGCCAGGTGATCCTGAAGGCTTAACAGGTCCTGCTTTAATGGAGCGTATGCAAGCTCACGCAGAACGTTTTGGTACTGAATTGGTTTACGATCACATTAACGAAGTTGACTTAAATGTACGTCCATTCGTTTTAAAAGGTGATATGGAAGAATACACGTGTGATGCTTTGATCATTGCAACAGGCGCTACGGCTCAATACTTAGGATTAGAATCCGAAGCTGCTTATATGGGTCAAGGTGTGAGTGCGTGTGCAACTTGTGATGGTTTCTTCTATAAAAATCAAAAAGTCATGGTTGTCGGTGGTGGTAACACTGCGGTTGAAGAAGCGCTTTATTTATCAAACATTGCTTCACATGTAACACTTGTACATCGTCGCGATAAATTACGTTCTGAAAAAATCCTTCAAGATCATCTTTTTGCAAAAGAGAAAGAAGGCAAAATCAGCATCATCTGGAACCATGAAGTTGAAGAAGTACTTGGTAACCCTCAAGATGGCGTTACTAGTGTTCGCTTGAAATCTACAACTGATACTACAACACAAAACGTTGAAGTGACTGGATTGTTCGTCGCTATAGGTCACAAACCTAATACTGCAATGTTTGAAGGTCAGCTTGAACTACGTGATGGTTATATCCAAGTTCAAAGTGGTACACGTGGTAATGCAACTGCGACTTCTGTTGAAGGCGTATTTGCTGCAGGTGATGTTGCAGACAATATCTACCGCCAAGCAATTACATCAGCAGGTTCAGGTTGTATGGCTGCTTTAGACGCTGAGAAATATTTAGACAACTAATATTTATTTAAAAACCCAAAAAACCACCTTCGGGTGGTTTTTTTATTCTTTCAACTTGGCATAATCATTTTAAACATTTTTATCTTCGGTTTTTCATTATTATTTTTAGAACTTAATCCCTATGCTCCCTCCTTCTGAATTTATTTTCCCTAATCCAATTGAATCCGATCCCGAAGGTCAAGGACTAATCTGTATAGGTGCTGACCTCTCCCCTTCTACATTATTTGAAGCTTATACACATGGTTTATTTCCTTGGTTTTCCGAAGGTGAGCCGATCTGCTGGTGGAGTCCAGAACCTCGCTGCATTATCTACCCTTCGTCATACCATCCAAGTAAATCACTCATTCGTAACATGAAAAAACATGATTATACGATTACCATTAACCGTGATTTTGAACATGTGATACGTTCTTGCTCATTACCACGAAGTTATGCCAATGAAACATGGATTACTGAAGATATCATTCAGGGTTACTGTTCATTATTTGAGTCAGGCTATGCATATAGTGTCGAAGTACGCAGAGAAAATTCGATTGTCGGCGGGCTCTATGGTGTCTCTATAGGTCAGGGTATTTTTGGTGAATCCATGTTTAGTCGAGAGACTGATGTTTCAAAAATGGCTTTTTATACCCTCATGTTGATTAGCCTTGAAAACCAGGTACCCTGGGTTGACTGTCAATTGGTGAATGATCATCTCATGAGCTTAGGTGCTTGCACAATTTCTCGCCAAGACTACCTTAATTCGTTACAAGATGTGATAAAACAGCCTCAGATTGATTGGCAAAAGTATAAAGACGGTGTATTTTCAAGTAAAACAATAGCATTTGATCAACGACTCATGGATTGAGAAATAGGAGGGACAATATGAATTCTTATCAACCCCAGTCCCTATTAAATGAATTGCAGTATTACATTACACCACCGCATGACTGCAGTTATCTTCCCGAGAAATCAGCACGGATGGTCTTTTTAGATCCTGCTCATAAAATCGACGTTGTAACTTTATCAGAATTGTCTCGTGTAGGATTTCGAAGAAGCGGAGATTTTGTCTATCGACCTGAATGTCATTTGTGTCGACAATGCCTTTCATGTCGTGTACCTGTTGATGCTTTTAAAATGAACAGTCAACAAAAGAAAGCTTGGAAACGTAATCAAGACTTAGAAGTTAGAATAACCCAAACTCAAGATGCTACTGATTTACACTATCAACTCTATGAACGTTACATCAATGAGCGTCATTCAGATGGAGATATGTTCCCCCCTAGCTATGATCAATTCGAGAAGTTTTTGATTCACAGTTGTAGCAATAGTTTCTTTATAGAACTTTGGAAAGATGATCGACTCATTTGTGTCTCAACCTGCGATGTATTAGATGATGGAGTATCCGCCGTCTATACATTTTTTGATCCAGATGAATCCAAACGTTCTTTAGGCGTTTTTGCAGTCCTTAAGCAAATTGAATATGTAAAGCAGCACAATCAAGAGTTTGTATATTTAGGATATTGGGTACCCCATTCATTCAAAATGAACTATAAGTCCCAATATGCGCCTTTTGAATTATTACTGGATGGTCAATGGCGACGTGTTAATAAAATGCTCAGCAACGAAGAAATCGATCAATTAGGTCATATGCTGATGACGACACTTCCCTCTGAATGGAATAACTTTATCGTAAAGTAGGGTATTGAATTTTGTCACTTGAATAAATCTGCAAAATTATCACTGCATGCCTTTACCATAATGATGGCATGCTCTTTTCCACCAGCTAATGTTGGATAATAGTTTTTACGCATATCAATTTGATGAAATCCGGATTTCTCATATAGTGCAATCGCAGCCTTATTACTTTCTCGGACCTCTAAAAAGATTTGTACGGGATCATTATTGAGTTGAGCCATTGAAGCTTCAAGCAATTGATATCCCAACCCTTTTCCACGCATTTTCGGATGAACTGCCATCAACAGCAAATTTGCTTCATCCAATACAGGCTGTAAAATACAGAAACCAACAACACGATTCTGGTATTCAATCACTGTGGATTGATATGAATCAACCGCTTCTGAAAATTGTTTTTTTGTCCAAGGATGCGTCTGCCCCAAACTTTCAATTTCATATACCACCTCAACATCTGATGTCAGCATCGGTCGAATCATAATCATTACATTGCATTTTTTAAGTTAGTACATTATAGAAAGTTCGAAAATAAATGAAATAAAAAAAGGCAGCTTACGCTGCCCGAATGCACAAAAGTAAATACTTAAAAACCGAGTTTTGCTTTCCATGTTACCAATAAACCCACGGTATCCAAATCATTCGGATGGAAGCCTGGTTTAAAATAAGCCAACATTTCCTTACCCATACCAGAAATAATTCCTTTAGATGGACTATATCCATAGGTATAGATATCTTTCAAAGATGCAATATTTAACTGTTTATCGTCTTTCAATAAACGCGCTACAAAATAAGTCTGCACCATGAATAGCACAACCATTGCTGCCACTAAAGAAGATGTTCGAGCAAGATAAGATTTGATTCCTTTACCGAACACACCTTCAAATACATCATATGCGACAGCCTTATGCTCATTTTCTTCAACGGCATGCCAAGCCCACATCGTCGCCATTGTTTCATCAGTCATTAATGCTTGAATATGTTCATTACGCAATAATTCTGAGGCAATGGTTGCTGTAAAATGTTCAAGCGCAGTCGTTCCCATCAGATCGATCATTTCTTGTGAAATACCAAATGGTTTCATAAGGGTGCTAGCTGACTTACGAAAAGTTTGAATGACCGTATCTGTGGCTTTTTCAAGTGCAGCAACATCATGACCAAATTTTTGTGCTGATGCATTAAAGCCAGCATGCTCATGTGTATGCATTGCTTCCTGACCAATAAATGCTGAAATCTCTTTTTGGAGATCTTCATTATCTTTAATGGCTGGATGTTGGCGAACTGCACGGACTGAATCGATAAAGAATTTTTCACCTGCAGGAAATAATGCAGATAACGCTGTCATGAAATGAGTTAGTCCTGCTGAACCACTCATCCAATATTCTGGTACGTGATCAAAATCAAATTGCATACGACGTACTGGAAATGATGCACCGGCACGATTTGTAATATTTACTTTAGCATTCATTGCTGGACTCCTATTCGGGATCTATCCAAATCTAGTTTTATGATTCTTTTCATTACTTCATCTTAGTGATTTATTATTTTTATGATAAATGCCTTATAGGTCACATCATTATCAGTTAAGGACAGCTTACAATTCTTATTGTCTAACAATTTATAGATTACATAAAAAAACGCCCCAATGGGGCGTTTCTTTCACACAATCAATACTTATGCAGTTACTTTAGCAACAACACCAGCACCAACTGTACGACCACCTTCACGGATCGCAAAACGTAGACCTGGGTCCATTGCGATTGGG